>JBJTXC010000404.1:0-6441 GCA_046082065.1 Burkholderiaceae bacterium | reverse complement strand
GACATACCCAATGCAGGATTAAAGACGAACAGAACTGGACCTGCGATGAATATGATGCCACCCGACTCGAAATGCGCGATGGTCAGCTTTATATCGCCGGGATTCGACTCGAAAAGAATATGACACTGGGGCTTTGACGGTTCGCGCAAGCCAGTATCAGCACAAGTAATCCGTACGAGCAGAACAGTTGAACTCGGCGTACCGAGTTCACCGATCAGTTTGATTTTCGATTTTCTTGAATATCAGAAAAACTTCAAATACCGGCTGTATTCCCAATCAGAAACGTGATTGAGATAGGAAAGCCACTCATCCCGCTTGAAATCGATCCAGGTATCGCGCATGACCTTGCCGAATACCTGCTCGGATAGTGGGTCTGCCTCGAACGCATCGACGGCTTCATCCAAAGTTTTTGGCAGTCGCTTGACACCAAGCGCTTTGAGCTCTGTATCAGACTTGAGATACATGTTGTCGAGATGTGGATCGCCCGGATCAATCCCTTGCTCGATACCCTCAAGGCCGGCAGCCAATGCCATGGCGGCACCCAGATAAGGGTTGCAAGCACTGTCTGCTGCACGCAATTCCACACGACCACCCCCACGCGGGATACGTACCGTATTCGTACGATTATTATTGCCGTAGCAAGCCCAAACCGGTGCCCAGGTGAAGCCCGACATACTGCCCTTCAGAATCAGCCGTTTATAACTATTGACTGTAGGCGCAACCACTGCGCAGATTGCCGGCAAATGCCGCAGTACACCGCCAATGAATTGATAAGCCAGTTTGGAGATACCCAAGTTGCGTGGGTCGTTGTCCTCAGCAAAAAGATTTTTACCGGTCTTTGCATCGGCGAGAGACATGTTGAAGTGCGCACCACTGCCCGCACGGTCACCGTAAGGCTTGGGCATGAAGGTTGCAAAGCCGCCGTACTTTCTGGCGATCTCATGCGCCATCAGCCGCAGAAATACAAAGCGATCCGACATGGCCAACGCGTCGAAGTAGTTGAAATCGACTTCGAACTGACCAATACCATCTTCATGGTCGAACGAGTACACATCCAGACCAAGCTCGTTCATGGCAGCGACCAATTCGCTCATCCATCCCATGTTATCTAGCATACGGGCAACGTCATAAGCAGGTTTCTCGAGATGCTTGCGGTCTGACATCGGCACAAAGCGGTGCGTAGCATCATCCTTCAACACGAAAAATTCGGCCTCAATACCGAGGTTAAAGGTAAAACCCATATTTTTGGCACGCGCCATTTGACGGCCGAGAATATTACGACTGCAAGGTTCGAACGGCTTGCCCTCGCACCACAGGTCACTAGCAAACCATGCGGTATCGCGCTGCCACGGCAGCACCATGCAAGAAGCAGGATCAGGATGGGCCGCGACTTCTTCGTCACTCACGTCTTGCGGTACGCCCTCAAGCGCTGCGCCGGTGCAAAGCTCGGAACCCGACATCATGCGATCGAAGTGTGCAATCGGCACGACTTTGCTCTTTGATACGCCGTGCATATCGACGTAGCTTGCGAACAAATGCTTGACGCCTTTGGTATTGAGCTGTTCCTTAAGCTTTGCCATGTCGGCGCTGATCGGCTTTTCCAAGTTGGTCTCCTCGTGTTTATTTGATCTATGGATATGTCAATTGTGAAATGAAGTAACTCAAAGCGTGGGTGGCATCTCCTCCAGCGGGATACGCTCAGCGTGCGCTCGACGTAGCTGCACAGAAAACTGTTCGATACATTGTTCAAGCAGCGCAGCACCCTCTTCTGCAGTAGCGAGACTAGGCGAGCCGCATACACCATGCACGCTTTCTTTATTCACCGTATAGGAAAAGAAGCAGCCGGCAGAACGATTCGGCTCATCTTTCGCTTTACTCATATTGACCAAGTCTGGTCTCATATGAAGCATCAGTGATGTTTCAGCAGCGTTGGCATGGAAGTTGGTATCGCCATCACGGAAGTAGACCTCACCAATCTCGCGCGTGATCTCCCAAATGGAGCGCAATGCAATACGCACCTCCGGGAAATCTGCGCGCACGTTTTCGAGCGCGCATCGAAGTGGTGCCCAATTCGTTACATGCCCATTCAAGATCACCAGGCGATTGAAGCCGGCGGCTTGTACCCACTCCGCGATCTCGTAAACTACGCGAGCAAGTGTTTCAGGTCGAAGCGACAGGGTACCCGGCCAGTGCTTGCTGTGACCGAGCGAGCAACCGACAGGTATCGCCGGCAGTACTGGGAAACCGGTACGCGCCGACACACCGTCTGCTATCGCGACAGCCGACATGGTGTCAACTCCCATCGGTAGATGCAGTCCATGCTGCTCGGTTGCACCCACCGGAAGTATCGCAAGGTCGATACCACCATCTCTCAAAGCGGCGACTTGCTCCCAGCTCAGTTCTTCCCAGCGTACCGGCACACCTGTGCCTTTGGCGACGCTACTCATGCTGACAATCCGTAGCCGATCATCGCGGCGGCCACGCCTGCAGCAAGCGTGATGTAGGGCAGCACACCTGCTCTCGGCTCTACCGTCTCTTCATCCGAACCTACCGGTCGCATATCCTCTGCAAGCTGTGCGGGAAACTCACCTTTGTCTTGCACATAGTGACGGTACAAGAACACCGGAATGATGAGCGCCGCGACGATGATGCCCGCCGAGAGCGTTCCCTGACCCCAGACATTCGCGCCCATCCCCATCAAGAAAAGATTGGTAAATCCTAATATCGCGCCGATGGCCAGCAGCACATTGGGGGCGCGGTAGGGGCGTGGTGTATTTGGACGATCGATGCGGTGCAACCAACCGCTCTGCAGATTCATGAAGATGAAGATCATGTAGTTGACATTCGCAATCGCGAGTAGGAATACATAGTCGGACATCATCAGCAGCAGCATGTTGAAGCAGAGGTCAGTCCACATGGCTGCCGTCGGTGCGCCGTTTTCATTGACGTGCGAAAGATATTTAGGCAACCAACCATCGACCGAGCCTTGGTATAGCGTGCGCGCTGAGCCGGCCATCGCCATGCTGACCGTCAGCAGCAACGAGATGATGAGCAAAACCACGATCAGGTTCTCAACGCTCGCACCACCACCGACAATACCGGCCATCGCTTTCGCGACGCCCATACCACTGTAGATACCGGGGTCTAGCATACCGGTCAGACCGAGCGCGCCCTGAAAACAAAAAGGCACCAAGGTAAACACTGCCATGCAAAGCAGGCCTGCGGCGAATATGGCGCGAAAAGTATCGCGCGCCGGGTCTTTGAACTCACGCGTGTAACAAATCGCTGTCTCGAAAGCGTAAGTCGACCAGCTGGCAATGAACAGCCCGCCCGCGAACAGCGTAAGACCTGCCCTGTCCCATGCGCCGTCGATCGGCGCACCCGCTGGATCATGAGCGAGCGGCACAAAGGGTGTGTAGTGGGATGCGGGTGTATTGCCGCTGATGAGCGGCAGGATGCCGATAATGAGTAGCGGGAGCAATGCGATCACCGCCATCATCATCTGCGCGCGCGCTGCTTTCAGCACGCCGCGGTGTTGAATCGAAAAAACCACCAACACCAGAATCCAGCCGAGAATGAAGGTCGCGTTGATTCGCAGTCTCAAGCCTTCGCCGAGCCAAGTCAGTGGTAGTACCGTAACTTCCCAGCTGAATACCGCAGACTCGGGGGCGAAGAACAGCGTCAGGATATAACCTGCACCCAGTCCCGTGCCGATCGCCAGCACGGGCGACCAAGAGAACCAGTTCGACCACACTGAAATCGGCCCAAGCAATTTGCCGTAGCGAACCCAGGCAATCGCACCGTAAACGGACGCTCCACCGGATTTATGCGGGTACATGCTGGCAATCTCTGCATAGGTAAAGCACTGCAGAAAGCCAAAGCTGATCGATAAAAGCCAAACCAGTGGCGACACATTGCCAACCGTGGCAGCGATCGCCCCGATAGAAAATAAAACAAGTGCTGGTGTACCCGCCGCGAACCAGAACGCATGCGTCCATGAAAGACTTCGCTGCAGGGTTTGAGGCTGAGACAGTTCTGACGTTTCCGCCAATGCGGGTGGGTTCATGCGCTCCTCCTTGGCCCACCACCCATGAAGGCGCAGGCATCGATGTGTTGAGGCTTGCCGGAATGCGCAGGTCAGTAAGTGCAACTGCGCAGCATCTTCTGTATTGCTCGCTTTGGTGCTCAGTCGTGCGTCGTGCTAATCGGTGCTGCGTGATAATGCCGAGTCGTACTCGGTAACTGTTGCGATTAGTACATAGATTAATTAATCGGTCAATTAAATTTAACCGGCTGATTAAAATTAGGCTTATTGTCGTAATATTCAGCTAACGAGATTTGGATTTGTTTTCATTGTTTTATGCCGACAGAACAAAACACGACCAACCTGCGCCAACGGCCCGATCGAGCGAGCGAGCTGATGAATGCGGCACTGCATCATTTCGCCCGACAAGACTTCAACACCGTGACGATCAAGGACATCGCCAACTCGATCTCGGTAAACAGCGCGTTGATTTACTACTATTTCGAGAATAAGGAAGCGCTATTTCGAGCTTCGCTTGATCACGCCGCAGATATCGCGATCGCGCGCTACGAACATATGTGCAATGGACTCACTACGCCGCCCGAGTTGATTGAGGCTTGGTTTGATAATCACATCGAATCCGGAGACCTGATCAGATATATGGTGAAGGTGATGCTGGATTTTGCCGCGACCCACCCACAGCGCGACATGATCGAGAGCGGGATTCAGCGCTTTTATGGCACTGAAAGAGATATCCTGGTCAAATACCTGAATGAGGGTATCGCGCAAGGCCTGTTTAGTGAGGTAGATGTAAATAATACGGCGCAGGTCGCATCAACCATGCTTGATGGGGTGATCGTTCGCAGTCAAATCCAACCTGAATTCGATCTGGGCGCAGCGATTTCTGAATTGAAGCTGGTTTTCTGGCGGTATGTCGGGTTTGATGCCAATCGCCGATCAAGGCCTCGCCGTAAAGCGGCTTGATGTAGCGGACTTCTCAGCGTTGAAGCAGATTCAATTAGATGGTGCCTTCACAAGCGAATGGCACTCGATGGTTTGAGGAAAAAAGTTACTTGTACGTCGCCACCATCACCACCTTGCCGACCATCGATTGATACAACGCTTCAGCACTCAGTTCAGTACGCTGCTCATCATTGGTAGCACTGATGCCCAGCATCTTTGGTAAGCGATCGACATGAATCGCAAAGTTTACGTCTTCAGGTAAAAAGCCTTGGTCGTCGCCGATTTTTTTAGTGTCGAGCTTACCGACGGTAATACCAACGACATTGCCGCGCATATCAAACACCGGACCGCCCGAATTACCTTTATTCACTTTGGCAGTGATCTGAAACGTGCTGGCATCATCCTGCAAACCGGTTCGTTTCGAGACCACACCATTGGTCAACGAAGGCGAACCCTCACCCAGCAGATACCAGAGCGGGTAACCCATCACCACCACATTTCTTCCCACTTGCGGCTTGACGAAACTTGAACCGGGAATCGCGCGATCCGCCGGTAATGCTTTAGCCAGCTCCAGTACCGCGAGATCATCGGTGCTTGAGGTAAATACTAACCGCGCTTTGATCACCTCACCTAAACCGGTTCGAATTGCAAACTCTTTACCGCCTTCGACTACATGTCGATTAGTCACCACTTTGCGGCCTGAATCCACAATGAACCCGCTACCGCCGACGATCGTGACACCCGATGGAAACGGAAACCGCTGTACTGCGATGTTCGACTCTACTTCCGGCAGAGTTGGCTTGACCACCGGTGGGGTGGGTCTGGGTTTTTCTGGTTCGGATTTTTTTTCAGCGAGAGACTCGGGCGATTTCTTTACTGGTGCAGGCTTCGCTGCAATCGCGGGGGGCGCAGGACGCGGCTTGTCTGGCGCGGGCATTGACGGCGTAGCAGGCGTTGCAGGGTTTGCAGGCGAGGTCGTGGCCAGCGGATTCGCTTCCAGCCATGCATTCATGACCGCAACGCGATAAGTATTTCCCTGCTCTTGGTAAATGCCGAGTGCTTTGCCACGTGCTGCTCTGGCCGACGCCACATCACCTGTTTTTTGATGTAACTCGCCTAACAAGTCCAGCGCACCCGCAGCAGCGGGTTTACGCACAATGAAATTGGATAAACGCTTTTTAGCTTTATCTACATCACCCGTGAATACAAAAAATCGCGCTTGCGTGATAGCGATGATTTCCGAGTCAGGTTGTTTGGCAGCGGCCTGCTCGATACTACTCATGGCTTCGTCAGCTTTACCGCTGCGGGCCAAGATCAACGCACGTATCATCAGCGGCTCGCTGGCTTCCTTATCGATACGACTGATCGTATCGGCATGGCGTTTCGCTACCGAAAATTTACCCAGCTTCAGCTGACATAACGCCAAACCGAGCTGCGCGTCGATGTTATCTAAG
>JBJTXC010000403.1:0-3948 GCA_046082065.1 Burkholderiaceae bacterium | reverse complement strand
ACACCGCAAATTTTGGTGAGAAGCCGGTGCAGCGCGCCTGTGCCGCAGCGGACCGCACCGGTCATGCGATGTTGCACACGCTGTATCAGCGCAACGTGCGCGCAAAAACCCATTTCTTTGTTGAGTGGATGGCGATTGACCTGATCCGCAATCAGCAAGGTGATGTGCTTGGTGTGGTGGCGCTGGAAATGGAAACCGGCGAGCTCGCCATCCTTGAAGCGAAAACCACGATTTTTGCAACGGGTGGTGCGGGCCGTATCTGGGCTGCATCGACCAATGCCTTTATCAATACCGGTGATGGCATGGGTATGGCAGCGCGTGCCGGTTTGCCACTGGAGGATATGGAGTTCTGGCAGTTTCACCCCACCGGTGTTGCGGGTGCAGGTGTATTGATTACCGAGGGCGTGCGAGGTGAGGGCGGTATCCTCATCAACAGTAACGGTGAGCGATTCATGGAGCGCTATGCGCCGACGCTGAAAGATCTCGCGCCGCGCGACTTTGTCTCTCGCTCGATGGATCAAGAGATCAAGGAAGGTCGCGGTTGTGGTCCAAACAAAGACCATGTGTTGCTGGATCTGCGGCACATCGGCGCCGACACGATTCGCAAGCGACTGCCATCGATTCTCGAGATCGGTCACAAGTTTGCCAACGTGGACGCAACCAAGGAACCGATTCCGGTGGTGCCGACCATCCACTACCAGATGGGTGGTATTCCAACCAATATTCATGGTCAGGTGGTTGCGCCTAAAAACGGTTCTCAAGACATTGTGAATGGCCTGTACGCGATCGGTGAGTGCGCGTGTGTGTCAGTGCATGGCGCTAACCGTTTGGGCACCAACTCACTGCTCGATTTGCTGGTGTTTGGTCGGGCTGCAGGTAACCATATTGTCTCGTCCAAGCTGAAAG
The DNA here is from genome assembly GCA_046082065.1 of Burkholderiaceae bacterium. Lineage (GTDB taxonomy): Bacteria > Pseudomonadota > Gammaproteobacteria > Burkholderiales > Burkholderiaceae_D > Pernthalerella. The sequence goes on along the minus strand of JBJTXC010000403.1, from coordinate 3,042 downwards.
AGCAAAGCCACCAGGATCTGCCTGCCGATGGTGCAGATATTGCGCTGGCGCGCTTGGCTCACCTTGAGTCTTCAACGGGTAGCGAGCGTGTGCAATCTGTGGCCAGCGATATTCGCAAAGTGATGCAGCAGCACTGCGGTGTTTTCCGCACGCAGGCCTTGCTCGATGAAGGCGTGGCGATGATTGACGAGCTCGACGAGCGACGCAAGCATGTATCGTTCAAAGACAAGTCGAAGGTTTTCAATACCGCTCGGGTCGAGGCGCTGGAACTCGACAATCTGATCGAAACTGCCAAAGCCACCATTCACTCTGCAGCAGCTCGCCATGAATCACGCGGCGCACACGCCCACAGTGATCACCCGCAGCGTGATGATGAGCACTGGATGCGTCACTCGCTCTGGTTTTCGGAAGGCAATCGTCTCGACTACAAACCTGTGGTGACCAAGCCGCTGACAGTGGAAACCTTCAAGCCCAAGCCCCGTACTTTCTGATTGCAGGACACTCAAGATGCCACGCACAGTCAAATTTCAGATTTATCGCTACGACCCTGACAAGGACGCCAAGCCCTACATGCAGGATCTGACCGTCGAGCTGCAAGACACAGACAAGATGCTGCTCGACGCTTTGCAGCGTATCAAGGCCGATGTAGATGATTCGCTTGCATTGCGCCGCTCGTGCCGAGAAGGCGTGTGCGGTTCGGATGCAATGAACATCAACGGCAAAAACGGGCTGGCTTGCACCACCAACCTGAACGAGTTGACGCAACCGATCGTGCTGCGTCCGTTGCCTGGTTTGCCAGTCATTCGCGATCTGATCGTCGATATGACGAACTTCTTCAAGCAGTATCACTCGATCAAGCCGTTCCTGATCAACGATACCCCGCCGCCCGAGCGCGAGCGTTTGCAAACACCGGAAGACCGCGAAGAACTCGATGGTTTGTACGAGTGTATTTTGTGCGCGTGCTGCTCTACATCGTGCCCGTCGTTCTGGTGGAATCCGGATAAATTTGTGGGCCCCGCTGGCCTGCTGCAAGCGTATCGTTTTATTGCCGATAGCCGCGATCAGGCGACTGGCGAGCGACTCGATAATTTGGAAGATCCTTATCGTCTGTTCCGCTGTCACTCGATCATGAACTGCGTTGATGTCTGCCCGAAAGGCTTGAATCCTAACAAGGCGATCGGCAAGATCAAGGAGCTGATGGTTCGTCGTACGGTTTGAACATGACGCTCGAGCGGCATCAGGATGACCCCACCCGTCGTGCCCGTTTGCGTTGGCGCAGTCGACGCGGCTTGCTGGAAAACGATCTGATCCTGACCCGGTTTCTTGATGCGAATGAAATCGACATGACCGATGACGAGGTCGATGCGCTGACCAGGCTGCTTGATCTCTCGGATAACGATTTGTTGGATCTGCTACTTGCACGTACCGAACCCGCTGATGCACTGGCCCAAGCGAACGTCCATGCGTTGTTGGCCAAGCTGCGACAGGCGTAGCGAACTGATTGCTTGTTTAATTCGTTTCTAATCTTTTTGAGTTGAAGGTAAAGCCATGAAACAGTCTGATGTGAAAGCGACGCTGTCTTTCTCTAATGGTTCGCCACCGGTTGAGTTTCCCGTGTATTCCGGCTCCATCGGGCCGGATGTGCTCGATATTCGCAAGTTGTACGGCGCCACCGGGATGTTCACGTATGACCCGGGCTTCATGTCGACCGCGGCGTGTAATTCATCCATCACCTATATCGATGGCGACAAGGGTGAATTGCTGTATCGCGGCTACCCGATTGAACAGCTTGCCGTGAATTGTGATTTTCTTGAAACCTGCTATTTGCTGCTGCACGGCGAGTTGCCGAACGCAGCGCAAAAAACTCAGTTCGAGACCACGGTTACCAACCACACCATGGTGCATGAGCAGATGCAGTTTTTCTTCCGCGGCTTCCGTCGCGATGCGCATCCGATGTCGGTGTTGGTGGGTACGGTCGGCGCACTCGCCTCGTTTTATCACGACTCGCTTGATATCAATGACCCCAAGCATCGTGATGTATCTGCGATTCGCCTGGTCGCGAAGATGCCCACCCTGGTGGCAATGGCGTACAAATATTCGGTGGGGCAGCCGTTTGTTTACCCACGTAATGAGTTGTCGTACAGCGCGAACTTCATGCGCATGATGTTTGCCACGCCGGCCGCTGATTACAAGGTGAATGATGTGCTGGTGCGTGCGCTCGATCGCATCCTGATCTTGCATGCCGACCATGAGCAAAACGCGTCCACCTCGACGGTGCGTCTAGCGGGCTCATCGGGCGCGAACCCGTTTGCATGTATCGCCGCTGGTATCGCTTGCTTGTGGGGCCCGGCGCACGGTGGCGCGAATGAAGCCGCACTGCAGATGCTGCGCGACATACAGCGCGACGGTGGTGTCGAGAAAATTGGCGAGTTCGTGGCCAAGGTCAAAGACAAAAACTCGAATGTCAAGCTGATGGGCTTCGGTCACCGCGTCTACAAAAACTATGACCCGCGTGCCAAGTTGATGCGCGAGACTTGCCATGAAGTGCTGAATGAACTGGGTCTGCAAAATGACCCGCTGTTCAAGCTGGCGATGGCGCTGGAGAAGATTGCGCTCGAAGATGATTACTTCGTGTCGCGCAAGCTGTACCCCAATGTCGATTTCTACTCGGGCATCGTGCAGTCGGCGCTCGGCATTCCTGTTGCGCTGTTTACCGGTATTTTTGCGATGGCCCGTACGGTGGGCTGGATCGCGCAGTGGAAAGAGATGATCTCCGACCCCGAGCAAAAAATCGGTCGCCCTCGGCAGCTGTTTGTGGGTGCAGAGCGGCGCGATGTGCCGCCGATCGCCAAGCGTTGATCTGCGATGTAGCGGTCACTATGAAAGCGGACTTCGGTCCGCTTTTTTTTGGTGCCTGCAGAAATCCGCGCGCTTGGCTGAGTGAAAAATCTGCCGTCAGCCTGCTGCGAATTGATTCGATTGTGTTAACCTTGTACGTCGCTCGCACGCTGAGCGTGCGGGTGGTTCGAAACGTCCTTCCCG
>JBJTXC010000402.1:0-3129 GCA_046082065.1 Burkholderiaceae bacterium | reverse complement strand
TTATATCAAGCTGGTTAAATATACTTAACATTTTTTCCGGATTGAATTCTCTCGAACTGAACAACTCGAATGTTGTCGTTGTAATATAGTCATCCGGACATTCAAGTGCACTTGACAATATTTTTCGTGTATTTTTAGTCAACATCAAACTAATCCTGGATCCAAGGCAGGTCCTTATCGTATACAGACCACCATCCCAGCTTTTTTTACTACATCTAAAATTAGTCCCGGGATATGTTCGTGCCTAGACTTGGAAATTTTTAATAAAGCATTCAACAGTTTTGCATCTCTCTTTTCTACAGCGTATTTCAGAGCTGCAGAGGTTGCTCTATAGCGGGCGCCAGCGTTCTTCAATATGGAGACAATATCCTTCTTGTCAATGGATGCCGCAGCGCATAGCGCATTGAGCCCATCATCTGCATGGCTTTGATGGTTTAGATAATTTTTTAAATCATCGTGGTCAAGTTTGTTTTTGGCATGTTCAATCAAAGCCGCTACAGATGCAGTTTTGCCGAGTTTGGCTGCTTGAATCAGCGCAGTTTCTCCATTTTTATCGGAGCAGTCATCAAATCCTGCGTCTTGTAATATGCAGAGCAGCTTTGGGCTATGTGCTGCTAAATGAAGCTCTGGGTGGTCTGCGTTTTCCGAGCTCTTGCATCGCTCTTGCGGTATCTCTGTAACCAGTTCTGCAACAAACTCGGGCCAATGTTTGATGGCATGCATCAGTGGTGTTGTACAGCCTTCTTTGAAGGCCATTGGGTCTGCATTTTCAAGAATCAGTTTCTTTACGGCTGCGCGGTCTTTTCTGCTGATGGCGTAATGAAGGGGTGTAAACCCCTGCTGATCAAATAGGCTGTTTCTTTCGGACGAGTCAGCTGACTCGCACGATGGCATAGATTTTTGATCCGAATCTCTTCGACTCAGCACAGGTTCAGTGATGGTTGTAGCAACAGATGGGTTAGCCTGTCCCAGTTTCTTAAATTGAGCTTGAAGTTTGGCTTTTTCGTGCTGAGCATTCAAATAATTCCAAACATCTTCGTCATTAACTCGTGTTGTATACAGGGTTGCTGAAGAATTGTTATGAACTTGAAGTTTGGCTTTTTCATGCTGAGCATTCAAATAATTCCAAACATCTTCATCATTAAATCGTGTTGTATACAGGGGTACCGAGCAATTCGTATTTTTTTCATTTGGCTTCAATTCGGTGGCCAGGGTGTGCTTTGACGATGTAGTCGGCTGGTGCGGTGAGTTTTTCTGCCGCATGACGGGCGACTGTTGATCTTTCTGGGCTGTTTCGCTCGTTTGTTTTTCAGTTGAATGTTCTATTTCGGCGGTACTCGAACGCTCATTTCCCTTGAAAGTATCATTGCTGAATTGCGGTATTGACATGGCATTCTTCCCTATCTCGATTGACGGCCCAGTTGGCAGGGTAAAACTCGGGTCTTGGCGATAGGTCACCGTGTAACGTGCACAGTTCTGCCTGATTGAGAAATAATGAAAAAAGCCGGATCAAGTCCGGCCTTCGTTTGTTGAGGGTATTCCTCTACTAAAAATTACACGCGAAGGGTCTTCGTGCTACCAGACCAATCAGTGCCGACTGCCCGTGATGCTGGGTGCCTTCGGTGAGCGTGTCTTCATAAGCGCGTAATTCAGTTATGTCCAGATCGCCGAAGGCGTCTCTCAGCAAGTCTTCGGTATACAGGTGACTCAGGATCGGCGGCCCCCCAGTTTTATACTCCAGTTGTTTCGGCGTATAGCCTTGCAAAAGAATCACACCATCCGGCTTGAGTGCAGACTTCATGCGCTTGAACAGTGCAGCGCGAGTTTCTGGATCAGCAAACTGGATGAAGATCGCAACCACCGCATCGTACTCGAGCGCCTTCCACGGATAATCTTCGACGCCGTGGATGCTGAAGTTCACTTCAACACCGTGTATCTGCGCGAGCACCTTTGCTTTATCAACGCCGACCGGCGAGATATCGAATGCATCGACCTTCAGTCCCTGTTTCGCCATCCAGACGCTATTGCGCCCTTCGCCATCGGCTATCGCTAGCACACGCATCCCGGGCTGTAGCAGTTCTGCATGCTGAGCTAGCCAGACATTGGGCTCGGTGCCAAAGATGTACTCATCGCTTGAGAAGCGCGCATCCCAGGTTTCACGCGGATTGGAAAAACCTTTGTTCATGGCGTTCTCTTCACGACCTATGCGGTCCGCTATTCATGTAATTACTTTGCGACGCTACCCGCATCCTGCACCTCAGCGCGCGGGCGTGTCAGCCATTCAAAGATCAGCATGCCGCCTATCATGCCGATGACGAAGATCGCAGCCTTTGGGTTGCCAGTGCCGAGCGCAGTGATCCCAGGCCCGGGGCAAAAACCACCCAATCCCCAGCCCGCGCCAAACAACAGGCTGCCAATCACCAAGGGTTTGGTGATGACTTGTGAGGTCGGAATGCGCATGATCTCGCCCAGCAAGCTGGTGTCGCGCCGCTTGGCTTTTCTGAATGCAAACAAACCTACAAAAATTGCGCCACCCATCACAAACGCGAGTGACGGGTCCCACTTGCCAGCCACATCAAGAAAGCCGATCACTTTGGACGGGTCTGTCATGCCCGCAAAAATCAGCCCGATGCCAAACACCAAACCGGCACCGAGTGCACTCAAGGTATTGATATGCGATTTCATCGTAGCTCCTTAAGCAATCAGGTGACGGGTGACAAACACCACAGCCATGCCGCTGCCCATGAAGCACAGGGTAGCGACGAGTGAACGAATGGAGAGTCTGGACAAGCCGCATACACCATGACCACTGGTACAGCCACCGGCGTAGCGGGTGCCTATACCCACCAGTAAACCCGCGACCAGCAAGGCACCGTTACTCGCTTCAATGGTTGGTGTGGGGAAGGGCAGAAAAATACTGAACAGCGCGGGCGCAATCACCAAGCCAAGCAAGAACGCCATCCGCCAGCGCATTTCACCGGGTTGGCGTTTTAGTAGCTCACCCAGAATACCGCTAATGCCAGCAACGCGGCCGTTCAACAGTAGTAGCAGTGCGGCTGACAGGCCAATCAGAATGCCGCCGGTCAGCGACCAGATCGGCGTGAAATGTTCCCAGTCAATCATCATGGT
>JBJTXC010000401.1:0-3078 GCA_046082065.1 Burkholderiaceae bacterium | reverse complement strand
CCCAGATCGAACCTGGCTGCGCATTGATGAAGAGCTTGGGTATCGGGCTGGTCTTTAACCAGTCTGCGTAGCGCTGCACTAGCTCGACGACATGCGCGGGCTCGCCCGCAATCGGAATCTGACGCGGCCAGTTGAGCATCGGCTGTCGGTCTGCTTCGTTGACAAATGGTGCGCGGTAGGCAGCCATCTCTTCATCTGACAGCTTGCGCAGGATAGAACTCGGCAATACACCTTCAATGAACATATTTCGGCTGAGTATCAGGTCTTCACCCTTGGATGAGCGAAATCCCTGAAAGATGCCGCGCGCCTTCTCGGGCCAATCGTCCCAAGACGGCAAGGGCATGACGATAGCCTCCATATAAGCGATACCGCGCACTTTCTCTGGATGCAAACGAGCCCAATGAAATCCAAGTGCACTACCCCAATCATGAAGGACTAGCGTTACTCGATCGTTAACGCCTAAAACCTCAAGCTGAGCAGCCAGCAAGTCGTAAGTACCTTCCAGCGTGTAACGGCCGGGTCCGTCGCTGGCAGGCAGTTTGTCAGAATCACCGTGGCCGATGAGATCGGGTGCGATCACCCGACCAAGCTCGGCCAGTGGGGGCATAACATCGCGCCACAAATAACTCGATGTTGGATTGCCGTGCACGAGCACGATGGGATCACCACTGCCTATCTCGACATGCGCAAGGCGGTAGCCGTTGACCGTGCTGAATTTTTTGGGTGGTATTCGCGATGTCGTAGTCATGTGATGTAATCCTCATCAATTGGCTTTATATGAGACCGGCAGCTGCAGCACCTAACCAATGCGCAGCACGTCAACGAAAAGACTTGCTCCAACTCGGTCCGAAAATAGAAGAATGCCAAACCGAGCTCTGGTTGCTTACGCACAGCGAAGCTCGACATCTCACGAGGGTGTCGGCCGTATATCGACACCTGTCCGAATGCTTGACGCTGCCATAACCAATGCAGCCAAACAAAAAAATCTCATCGAACAATAACTGAGGGCTGATGGCGGCAGCCCTGAATTACCGCAGACAGATCTTTCACTGCTTGCGACAAACGATTACCAACGTTCCACGGACGGCCTCAAATCCAATTCAAAGGTCCACGCATCGCGCGGCTGCTGATGTAACCACCAGTAAGCCTCAGCGATGTGATCAGGATTCAAGATGCCGTCCGGCCCGAGTTCCGCAACGCGCTGCGCGAAATGCTCTCGCGCGAAGGCAGTATCAATCAGCCCGTCGATGATGACATGAGCCACATGAATTCCTTTAGGGCCCAGCTCGCGCGCCATCGATTGCGCCAGTGCCCGCAGCGCCGCCTTGCCACCTGCAAACGCTGCAAAACCTGCAGCACCTCGTACGCTGGCCGTTACACCAGTAAACAGCAAGGTGCCGCGACCCCGTGTCAGCATCACGCGCGTTGCATCACGACCCACCAAGAAACCGGCCATCGCGCACATTTCCCACACCTTGAAATACTTCTGCGAGGTGGTTTCCAAAATTGGGAAACGCACATTACCACCCACATTAACAACAACCACCTCAGTCGGGCCCACCTCTTGTTCGACTCGATCAAAGAAACGGGTGACCTGATCTTCGCGCCGAGCATCCAGGCTAAATGCAATCGCGCCCCCACCCTCAGCATGAATCTGCTGAACAAGCGGCTGTAACGCGTCTTCGTTTCGCCGAGCCACGCAAACAGTGAATCCCTCTTTCGCAAACCGTCGAGCAATCGCCGATCCGGTCGCATCACCGGCACCAATCACGCAGCACACTCGTTGGTTTGACATGCTTTACTCCTGTTCGTCGAGCTGAGAGTCTGTTTGAAAATCTGCTGCGCGACAATTTTTTTAAACAGATACTTAGGCTCTGGCCGTCGGACGGGCCGTTACCTCGGCAAACCAGCGAGATAGATGACTCATCTCGGCAGGAATGCGCAAGCCAACTGCTTTGCCAAGGACAAAGGCGCACTGCGCAACGATGTCAGCGATGGTGTAGTCTTCACCCGCGATATGGCGACGTCCGGATAACTCGCTATCCAGCCAGCTCATTGTTTTAAGTGCGCGGTCACGTGACCAGCTAGCCACCTCTGCCACTTGCTCAACGCGCCCTCGATAGAAATCGCTGCTATGCACGAAAGCGAGCGCGATCATTTGCGATAGCTGATGATCCATACGTAGCGTCCACATCTCAACCTCGGCTATGTCACGTGGTGTGCGACCCATCAGGGGTGGATGAGGATGAAGCGCTTCCAGATAACGACAGATCGCCAACGATTCGGCAATCGTGCTGCCATCGTCAAGCTCAAGTACGGGCAACTTACCCAACGGATTAAGGCGCATGAATTCTGGTGTCGCGTTGGCGCCGGCCGCAGCGTCCACCTCGTGGCGTTCAATGGAAACACCCTTCTCTGCCAAAAAGATACGCACACGGCGTGGGTGCATGCCTGCAGTAAGATCGTGAAGAATCATGGTCTACCTCCGATTAGGTGTCATAGGAATAGCGCGACCGATAATGGCTGCAATTCGTCGATCTCGCGTTTTTGGCGCGAGCGACCCAAGCGTATTCAGCCGACCAGCCACCAATAAATCGGCCAACCCGTGCGCCGCAGCCCACGCAGCAGCAACGTCGAGCATCATGGCGCTATCTTTTTTGGGCGAACTCTTGTCTTCGGTGACACCCCTGACATGTTCGACCAGCTCCTCGAACGCTGACTCGGCAACTTGCTGAAGATCGGGATCGTTGAAGTCGGGACGATCAGAGGAAAACATCAATCGAAATATCGCCGGATTTTCCAGGGCAAAAACAACATACCCCAACCCGGACGCCTCCAACTGAGCACGCGGATCTGAAGGTGCACGCTGTCGAAAATCTCGCTGCCGCTGAATAAATCGCTCAAACCCGCTTGCGGCTAATGCAGTCAGCAGGCCGTTTGCATCGCCGAAGTGATGCGTTGGCGCTGCGTGGCTTACGTTTGCACGTTTGGCGACACCACGCAGCGAAAAACCTTCAATGCCGCGCTCAATCAACTCTTGTTCGGCCGAATCGAGCAGCACCGAAAACAGATTGCCAT
>JBJTXC010000400.1:0-3733 GCA_046082065.1 Burkholderiaceae bacterium | reverse complement strand
CCGTTACGATTGCAGACTTGCGTGAAATCGCCAGAAAGAAGTTGCCCCGCGCTGTGTTCGGGTTTATCGACGGTGCCGCATTTGACGAGCAAACCATGCGCGAAAACGAAACAGATTTTTCTCGCATTCATTTTGCGCCGCGCTTCATGGTCGATGTCGGGCAGCGCTCGCAGTCGGTGACTGTGCTGGGGCTCACTTATCGCTCACCCATGATTCTCGGGCCGACGGGTTTGGCGGGTCTGCTGTGGCCATGGGGCGATCTGCAGACCGCTCGTGCGTGTAAAGCGTTAGAGGTTGGCTTTTGCCAGTCGACGAATTCAAATGCCAGCATTGAGCAGGTCGCTACCGCCAACAGTGATTTTTGGTTTCAGCTTTACGTACAGCGCGACCGGGGATTATCCAAAGCGCTGATGCAGCGCGCATGGGATGCCGGCGCGAGAGTACTGGTACTTACCGTTGATTTACCGATACCCGGGCGGCGTGAGCGCGATATTCGCAATGGATTCATGATGCCGCCACGCATCGGCTTGGATAATGTATTCGATTATGCAAGCAAGCTCGGCTGGCTATGGCGCCTTGCATCTGGCCCGAGATTCACGATGGGTAACTTCGATGTGCCTGGTCAGCCACCACGCAAAATTACCTCGCTGGCCAAATACACAGCCTCACAATTCGATCCATCCGTCACGTGGAAAGATCTTGATTGGATACGTAGCGAATGGCGAGGTTATCTTGCAATTAAAGGTATTTTGAGGGCGGATGATGCGCTGCGTGCGCAGCAGCAGGGTGCCGATGCGGTGATTGTCTCTAACCATGGTGGGCGACAGCTCGATGGTTCGCCGTCAGCGATTACCGCGCTGGCTCCAATTGCAGATGCCGTGGATGGAAAAATCACCGTACTGATGGATGGTGGTATCCGACGTGGCAGCGATATTGTGAAAGCCCTGGCGCTCGGCGCAAGCGCCTGTTTAATTGGCCGTGCTGGTTTGTATGGCTTGGCAAGCGCCGGGCGACATGGTGTCGAGCGCGCAATCGATATGCTGCAGCAGGAAATCGATATCACACAGGCCCTGCTCGGCGTACCGGATCTCAGCAATATTGATCGCAGTGCACTGTTTGCCTCGCATTAGCCGAGGTCGGTTTTTTGATCAGTTGGCAACTCGGTGGCAGCAGAATGACCGGCTGATTGCTCCAATTCGATTAATTGGGCTAAGATCACCGAACTTAATTGCTTTGATCGCCGTACTCTGACATAGGAGATTATTTCAAATGAAATTACATCCAATCCAAACACTATTCATTCTCTTTTTCTCGGTATTGCTAGCAAGTTGTGGCGGTGCATATCAAGTCAATCAAACCGGCAGTAGCGGCGGCAGAGCGAATTTTGAACAAGCCGAGCGCGAGTGCAATAGCCTGAATTTCTTTGTTGGTTCGAAATCCGATAATGCCAGTCAAACGGTTTATATCACTGAGAAATTCAGGGATTGCATGGCGTCCAAAGGTTGGACTTACACCAAAACCGAGACCAAATTCTGGCCAGCGAAATCCGTCAGTGTGGATTAATTTTCCAGAGGAATGAGACAGGTTCTCAGTTAAGTTAAATATCTTCTCTTTTGTGTGACGCGGCGGCTGGCCGCCCGAGGCGCTATTGGTGATGTTTGGAAAAAACTTAATTCGGGCTGAACTGATAGCGCTTGAAATGCGCAATTAGCTCGGCCGCTACCCGATCTGGTTCCTCGTGGGTGATCCAATGAGATACGCCCGGTAGTAACAGACATTTGCCGTCATCGCAAAACTCGAGACTCTCGTGCGCCATCTCTGGTAAAAGGAAGATATCTTCCTCTCCCCAAATAATCAGGGTGGGTATGGCGACGCGCCATTCTGCGTTAGTACGGCGTGGCAAGCCAAACCGAATGCCGGCGCGGTACCAGTTGATCATTGCATGTAGGGCGCCAGGTCTGGACCATGCCTGCCGATAAGCATTGAGATCTGAATCGGTGAATGTGCCGTTGCAGCTGCTGGCAACAAGCAAATCTACCGCCGCGCGGAAATTTTTTCGGCGTAGCCAGAACTCGGGTAAAAAAGGCAGCTGAAAAAAGAACATGTACCAGCTTTTGCGCCGCTGCTGTTTGGATGTTTTCAGCTTGCGCTGCAAAATCCTCGGGTGGGGGACGTTCAAAATGACAGCGGAACTGAACCGTGTCGGGAAGCAGCTAATCAGTAACCACGCAACGCTGGCACCAAAGTCATGACCGGCGATGTGTGCCCGCTCAACGCCGATATGATCTAGCAGGGCGATCACATCCCCCGCGAGTTTGTCCAAGCGATAATCGATAACTTCGGTGGCTTTGTCGCTGAGGTTATAACCGCGCTGATCCAGCGCAATAACCCGGTACCCAGCGGCCGCTAGCGGCATCATCTGGTTTTGCCAGCTTCTCCAAAATTCAGGAAAGCCATGCAAAAGAACAACCACCTCGCCGCCCTTCGGCCCGGCGGTGACCGCGTGAAGGCGAATACCTGCCAGATCAAAGAATACTGCTTCAAAATTCGTATTCAAATTTTTTTCCTGGGCTAGTAGATCCAGCCAAAAATCACATCAAGTCGGAGATCAAGTCAAAGACCAGGTCTAGGCAAAGATCAGATCAAGAATGAATCCCTCATTTGGTACCTAAATCTTTGGTAACCTGCCGGATAACCGTGATCTAATTCCTCGGCGGTATTCGTGTATTTTGCATGAGTTCTCTGCCAAACAAGCCAAATGTTGAAACATACTAAGCCGAGAATGATTACTCTCTTACGGTTAATCTGCCGTCACATGAAAAACCGCTTTGGCCAGTTGGTTTGCCTCTGTCTATTACCTGTATCGCTTATGAGCTATGCGCAAATGATTGACTTTACCAACCCTAAAATCGTTAATCAGATGTGGGTCGTCAATGATGGTGTAATGGGTGGCGTTTCTCAGTCACGCGTGCGCGCTGATCCCGAAGGCGTAGTAATTGAGGGCGTGGTGTCGCTCGAGAACAATGGCGGTTTCGCTTCGGTGAGAAGTGCCGCTGTATTCGCTCCGGGTGCCACCACCCTGGCGCTCAAGATCAAGGGCGATGGCAAGCGGTATAAATTCATTTTGCGCACTGACACATCACCGCGCTCGGCTATGTATCAAGCCGAATTTTCGGCGCCTGATGCTTGGACAGTTGTACGTTTCAGGCCGAATGATTTCAAGGCAAGCTTTCGTGGCAGAGCAGTTGCTGCACCTGGTTTGGTCTTCTCCGATGTGAAAGAACTGGGTATTCTGATCGCGGACCGACAGGAGGGGTCATTTCGCATTCAACTGAAAAACGTGAGTGCTTTGTCGAACCTTGAAGAAAAATAATGTTAACTGCAATGACCTGGGTGGCGTGGAATGGGTGTATGAATTATTTCTGGATGGAGCTTTAACCAAATCGCAGATTAACCAAATTAAGAAATCAGGGCATAGATCAAAATGCGGTTGTGTCCGAAACAGTCTTTTTCAGTAATAAAAAATGGGGCGCCGCTGGCTATGTGCGGCAAGATACAGAACATAGGAAAAAATGCCGCAGTGCAACAGAAGGGGCGGGGTTCAAGCCGCTAACGCGGCCTTGAAAGGTCGTATCGATTTCAATTCTTGAGCGAGTTCGTGCCCGGCAAGTGCCACTTCATAGTCAGCTTGTAGGCCCATCCAGAATTCGGGGCTCATATTGAAAAACCGAGC
>JBJTXC010000399.1:0-2118 GCA_046082065.1 Burkholderiaceae bacterium | reverse complement strand
GTCGCGGGTATCTGGACCGAGAATGGCGGAAGACAAGCCCGGGTTGCGAAGCGTATCCAAAGCGGTCAGGTGTTCATTAACTGCTACGGCGCGGGTGGCGGCGTAGAGTTACCGTTCGGCGGTATGAAGCGTAGTGGTCATGGGCGCGAGAAAGGGTTTATCGCGCTTGAAGAGTTTAGTACGACGAAAACTGTCGTCTTGCACCACGGTTAAACGGCCCGTCTGACCACTCACCGAATGCGCGGAGCGTCGTGACGGGTTGCGTTGTGTGGTGGCGTTATGAAAAAAGTAAATTGATTGTTGGGGAGACACCATGGGACAGCTTGCAGGAAAAATCGCCATCATCACGGGTGCGGGTAGCGGATTTGGTACCGGCATGGCTGAGGCTTATGTGCGCGAAGGTGCCAAGGTCATTGTTGCAGACATTAACGCCGAGGCCGGTGAGCGTGTGGCAAAGTCCTTAGGAGCGAACGCCAAAGCCATCACCACCGATGTAGCGAATGGCGCCTCGGTTGAGGCGATGGTCAAAGCGTGTGTCGATACATTTGGCGTGCCCGATGTTGTGATTAATAACGCAGGTACCACGCACCGTAATCAGCCGCTGCTGCAAGTCGACGAGCAAACATTTGATCGTGTGTTCAATGTCAACGTCAAATCGATTTATCACATGACCCATGCCGTGGTGCCGCTGATGCGCGCGCGCGGCAAGGGTGGTTTGATCATCAATGTCGGCTCGACTGCAGGCATCCGCCCGCGTCCCGGTCTGGTCTGGTACAACGCGTCGAAAGGTGCAGTGAATTTAATGTCCAAGGCGATGGCGGTTGAATTGGCACCGGACAAAATTCGCGTCAACGCGTTGTGCCCGGTGATGGGTGCGACCGCGCTGCTGGAAGATTTCATGGGCATGCCGGATACGCCCGAGAATCGCGCGAAGTTTTTATCAACGATTCCGTTAGGGCGTATGTGTGAGCCACGCGATATGGCGGCCGCTGCAGTATTTTTGGCGACCGAAGCGGCGGAGTTTTTAACGGGTTTGGAGATGCCCATCGACGGCGGCCGAACTATTTAAAGCCCCCAACAAGATATCAGTGGCGTGCTTGTTGGCCCTTGCAGCTCGAGCGATGGCTTGCGAACTAGTGCCGTTACCTCGGTGGAGCGTATTGATTAATAAATCTCTACTTTCTCGCTGGTCATTATGCTGGGTAGTTTGAATTCAGGTTTCAAATCAAGATTACCGATGAATCGAGGTCGATGATGCGAAAATTACTGATTGCGCTTTTAATGATGTTCAGTGCCACGCCGGCGCTCGCAGAGTGGAAGCTGATTGATTTCAATGATGGCGAGGCGGTCTATATCAATGATTTTTTTCGCCCCGGTGGTGAAACTACTCGGATGTGGATGTTGATTGAGTACCGCGAGCCTACGCCTTTGGGCAGTCTATCGGTCAAGCTCTTGTGGGAAGTGGATTGCCCGGCCCGTGCCATGCGCACCTTGCGTTATGCATCCTATCCGCTCCGTATGGGTTTTGGCGATGTCATCAAGGCAGATGAGACGCCAGGGGAGTGGATCAAGCCTGCTGAGGACTCACCACAGGAAACCATGTTCGTGCTGATCTGTCGATTTGACCCGAATGCAGGTCCAAAAACCTGAGTTATTGCGCCGGACGTTAAAATGGCGCCAGAAAAATAAATAAGCCACGCATGCTGTAGCGGTGGCATCGAGGAGAGACAGTGAAGATCCGTTCTTTGCGGCTGCCGTGGTCCGGCCCGCACAGCAAGATTGAGCCAATTTTGTTCGAGTGGTTCACCTTGATAGGCATGTTCTTGTTCGCCGCTTGGTTGCTGGGTATGAAGGGCGTGTGGCTGCTGTTGTTGCAGTCTGACCCCACCGGCATCACCTTCATCATCATCGTGATTTTCTGTATCGCCACGATTTGGTGCGGTACTCGTAGCCGAGAGCTTGATCGGCAGCGGCAAAGCCTTGAACAGCAAATCGCCGACTCCAGTGCGGCGCCGGTACCAGATTGCTGGGCCAGCGCGTACTGGAAAGCGCTGCGAGCGAAGCCGGCAGACTCTGGGGCGCCGAGGGATTTGTTGTCCGAAAAAACCCACGGCCCTC
>JBJTXC010000398.1:0-2671 GCA_046082065.1 Burkholderiaceae bacterium | reverse complement strand
TTCGGCGACGCGGACAAAAGCGTCAATGCTCTGAAAGGTATCCACCGCTCCGCCTCGAATCAGGACCCGGCGCATGCCGGCTGGGTTGCTGTACGGAAAATGCTAACAGATGCGGGGCCAATTGAAATTATGCAGCGATGGATATACAATTTCTAGTGTATATCTAGACGGGATTGGAGGCCAATATGCTGGTGTCTAAATGGGGAAATAGTCTGGCGGTTCGGCTACCCGCAACGGTAGTGGATGCGATGAAGCTGAAAGAAGGCGATGACATACATATAGAGGTCGCCGGCCCCCGCACTTTTGCCATTACGCTGAAGCCATCTGGCCGGGAGTTGCTGGCGCGGCTGCGCAAGTATCGAGGCCGGCTACCCGATGATTTTCGCTTTGATCGGCTCGAAGCCAACGAGCGGGGTTAAATGGCCACGACAACTCGGTTTTTTGATACCAACCTGCTGCTTTATCTGTTCTCTTCCTCTACCGACAAAGCAGATACCGTCGAATCGTTGATGGCTGAGGGTGGCACCATCAGCGTGCAGGTACTGAATGAGTTTGCCGCGGTGGCACGCCGCAAACTGAAAATGACCTTTGCCGAGATCAGCGAGACGGTCGATACACTGACCCAAACCCTCAAGGTTGTCCCGCTCAAATTGGAAACACACCGATACGGCCTACAGCTTGCCGAGCGCTACGGATACTCGGTGTACGACGCCATGATCGTTGCTGCGGCTTTGGAGAGTGGGTGTAATCAGCTACTCACCGAAGATTTGCAGCACCAGCAGCGCGTGGAATCGACACTCGATATCGTCAATCCATTTGTCCGATAGCCCTGTGCGAAGCAGCGCCTAATACAGTACTGCACTTTCGACAAGTCGGCACCAACAACGCCAGGGTTATGACGAAACACCGCAGAGCCGCGTTTTTCAGGCCGCTAGCAAGGCGCGCCGACGAAGGCAGCACATGCCACCGGCGGAAACGTTCGGTCAAAAGGTGGCTGGCTAGGCGGGGCTGCCGCAGACAGTACTGGACGTACGGCAAGGCAGTACCAACAACGCCAGCGACCTTTTGAGAGAACGTTTAGGCTTTGGGGAGGGTGACGCCGCGCTGCCCCTGATATTTACCACCTCTGTCTTTGTACGAGACATCGCATACTTCATCGCTTTCGAAGAACAGCACTTGAGCGCAGCCTTCGCCTGCATAAATCTTGGCTGGTAGCGGGGTGGTATTGGAAAACTCCAGCGTCACATAACCCTCCCACTCGGGCTCGAAGGGCGTGACGTTGACGATGATGCCGCAACGCGCGTAAGTCGATTTACCCAAGCATATCGTTAATACATTTCGCGGGATGCGAAAGTACTCGATGGTGCGTGCTAACGCGAATGAGTTGGGTGGAATGATGCAGACATCACTTTTCAGATCGACGAAAGAATTTTCATCGAAATTTTTCGGGTCAACGATAGTGCTATTAATGTTGGTAAAAATCTTGAACTCATCCGCGCAGCGAATATCGTAACCGTAGGATGAGGTGCCGTAAGACACAATACGCTGTCCCTTCGCCTCGCGGACTTGACCAGGCTCGAATGGCTCGATCATGCCGTATTCCGCTGCCATACGACGGATCCACTTATCGGATTTAATGCTCATGGTGATTAGATTATTTAATGATTGACGCAATTTTACGCGAATTCACGTCGCCAAACGCTTGAGAAACATATTGCTTGATTGCTGATTGATTCATCATACCGGCGCAGGTCGGTATCCAGTAAAAAATCCTTAACGCTGCAGGCTCTCCCAGACCTTCTGCAATCGCTTGACCGATACCGGCATCGGGGTTCGAAGTTCCTGAGCAAACAGCGAGACTCTCAATTCTTCCAGTAACCAACGGTACTCGTCGAGCTTGGTATCGCGCTGACCTGCTTTGATGGCGCGCTGCCAGGGTGCGGCCGCTTGCTGCCAGTCTGTCATGAGGCGGGTGTCCCGCGCAGGGTCTGTTCGTAGTTTGTCGATGCGTACCTGAACTGCTTTCAGATATCTCGGAAAATGTGCCAATTGATCATGCTCGGTGTCGCTGACAAAGCGCTTGTGTATCAACATCTGCAGCTGCGCACTGATATCAACATGGGTGGCTGCGTGCGTCTTGATACCCTGAAGCTTTTTAGGCAAACCATGATGTTCAGCCAAAATCTGTCCTACTAATCGCGCGATTTCATTGACCAATAAATTCAATCGCGATTTACCCTCGTCTCTGCGCTTGTTGAACTCGCCCTGATTCAACGGCAATGGCGTCTGAAGACACGCTCGCGTCAGTCCGGCCTGAATGATTTGATCACGCAGCTCTTCTTGCGTACCGAGCCCGACAAATTGCATACCCATCTGCTGCAAGCCTGGGATATTCTTTTCGAGATATTTCAGCTGCTCTTTCAACTGAATGGCAAATAAACGACGCAAGCCTTTCAGATGGATACTTGTCGCTTCGGTTGGATCATCAAAAACTTCGATATCGCAGTAGCTACCCTGATCGACCAACGCCGGAAAACCAATCAGCTTTTGCCGCCCCTGAGGAATTTCAAGTAACTCGGGCAACTCGCCAAAAGACCAGGTGGTCAAATTTTGATAAGCCGATATGGCGCCTGGCGATACACTTGCTGAATAGCCACTGTCTTGCGCGGAT
>JBJTXC010000397.1:0-3931 GCA_046082065.1 Burkholderiaceae bacterium | reverse complement strand
GTTGGTGGTGCAGTTGTGATGAATGCAGGGGCGCATAATAGCTGTATTGCAGATATGTTGGTGAGCGCGGAATTGCTCTCTCCTGATGGTACATTAGAAACTCTCACCAGCTGGGGTGGCGCGAACAGTTTGGCGGTGCCGTATCGTATGATGCAGATTCGCCGCGAGTGGCCGCATCAGGGGCAGTTGGTGAGATTTAATGTAGGGTTAGAAGATAGTCAGGAGTTGATTGACGACTTAAACCAGGCATTTGAACGCCTTCAATAAAAAGTCGCTGGCGTAGTTGGTGGTGCCTCGCCGTACCTCAAGTACTGTCTTCGGCACCACCGCCTAGCCAGCAACGCTTTATTGAAGGCTTTGCGCCTTACAAAACAAATCGCGGGCGTTGTTGGTGGCGCTTCTATACATTACAAAAATAAATTGAGCACACCATCCAGCCCGGAATAATTCAGCGCCACATGCGCTTTGCTTTGCACGACCGGCTTGGCACGAAAGGCAATCGACAAACCGGCCACCGACATCATGGCCAGATCATTGGCGCCATCGCCAATCACGATAGCCGCTGCGCTTGGCGTGTCTAGCTCCGCGCATTGCTCAAGCACGGTGGCCTTTTTTGCTTGTGCATCAACAATATCGCCGAGTACGCGGCCAGTCAGTTTGCCGTCGACCACTTCCAATCGATTCGCGTGGCTGACATCCAATTCGAGCTCGTGTTCCAGCCGCTCGGTGAAGTAGGTAAAGCCACCGGACACAAGTACAGTACGCAAACCTGCCTGCTTCATGGCGTGCAGCATGGAGTGAGCGCCGAGTGTCAGCTCCAGCCTTTGCTCGAATACCCGTGCAAGTGCCGACTCTTCAAGGCCTTTCAACAGAGCGACACGCCGCTGCAGGCTTTCGGCGAAATCGAGTTCGCCGCGCATCGCAGCCTCGGTGATGGCGGCCACGTCGGACTTTAAACCCTGCATGTCAGCGATCTCGTCAATGCATTCAATGGTGATGAGGGTGGAGTCCATATCCATCACCAACAATTTGAAATCTTGTAGCTGCAAGTCGGCGTCAAGCAGCGCGTAATCGATTTGCAAGGATTGACTGAGTTTGTTGAGCTGATTGAGCGCCTCAGCAGTGAGGGCCTCGGGTAAATTGCAGCGCCACGCATGTGGCGCGACGAGTTGAGGTTGGGGTAATCCGATGTGTGTTACGAGTGGTTGAATATGGGCTTGTTGAGCGCCAGGTCCTTGCAGTATGAGTTTGTTCAGTGGGTTGTTCATCGCCTCAGGCGGCTAATGCCTTAATGGTTGATTTCACCTGCGCTACCCGCGCAGCCAGATCGGGCATATTCGCGCTGACACGCAGCTTGTCTTGCCCGGACAGCTTTACGTGGCGATTTTTTTGTACCAGTTCGATGATGCGCATCGGATCAATCGGGGGCTTGGGCTCAAATTGCAGCAGCGCTGCTTCAGCATGCGCATCAATTTTCACGATACCCACGCTGCGTGCAGCAATACGCAAGCGATGTGTCTCGATCAGCGCCTTGACCGGGTCGGGTAATTTTCCGAAGCGGTCAATCAATTCTTCCTGCAGATCATCGATGGTGTCTGACGACTCACCATTCGCCAGGCGCTTGTAAATCGATAAGCGCTCATGCACATCACCGCAAAAATCACTCGGTAGCAGCGCCGGTACATGCAGATTGATCTCGGTGGTACTGGCAAGTGGCGCCGCCAAGTCGGGCTCTTTTCCATTTTTGAGCGCCTTGACAGTTGCATTCAGCATATCGGCATACAGCTGAAAACCAATTTCAGTCATCTCACCCGACTGGCTCTCACCCAGCACCTCACCAGCGCCGCGGATTTCCAGATCATGCATCGCCAGATAAAAACCGCTACCGAGTTCTTCCATTTGCTGAATCGCCTCAAGCCGTCGCTCGGCCAGCTTGCCCAGCGTTTGCATGTCATGCACCAGCAGGTAGGCATAAGCTTGATGGTGGGATCGCCCGACCCGACCACGCAGTTGATGCAACTGCGCCAGACCAAACCGATCAGCACGATGCATGATGATGGTGTTGGCGGTAGGCACATCAATACCGGTTTCAATGATGGTGGTACAGAGCAGAATATTGAAACGCTGCTGCACGAAATCGCGCATGACTTTTTCCAGCTCGCGCTCGTGCATCTGACCATGCGCGATCGCGATTCGCGCCTCGGGCAACAGCGCTTCGAGTTTGGCTTTGCGATGATCGATACTCTCGACTTCGTTGTGCAAGAAGTACACCTGTCCGCCGCGCTTCAGTTCACGCAAACAGGCCTCGCGTATGACTGATTCGGATTCGCCACGAACGAAGGTTTTGATTGCGAGTCGTTTCTGCGGCGCGGTGGCAATCACTGAAAACTCGCGTAAACCCTCAAGTGCTATGCCAAGGGTACGCGGTATGGGTGTGGCGGTGAGCGTGAGCACATCCACCTCGGCGCGTAATGCTTTCAGTGCTTCTTTCTGGCGTACCCCGAAGCGGTGTTCCTCATCGATAATCACTAAACCCAAGCGCTGAAACTTTACATCGGGTGACAGCAGCTTATGGGTGCCGATCATGATATCGATCGTCCCCTCGGCTAAGCCCTTGAGTGCGACTGATATTTCTTTGCCGGTTCGAAAGCGCGATAACTCGGCAATTCTTACCGGCCAATCAGCAAAACGATCAGCAAAGGTTTGTGCATGCTGCTCGGCCAATAGCGTGGTTGGCGCCAGGATGGCCACTTGCTTGCCACCCATCACGGCGACAAACGCAGCGCGTAAGGCGACCTCGGTCTTGCCGAAACCTACATCACCGCAAATGAGTCGGTCCATCGGACGACCCGAGGTCATGTCACCAATCACCGCATGAATTGCAGCGGATTGATCAGGGGTCTCTTCAAAACCGAAGCTGTCGGCAAACGCCTCGTAATCGTGTGCAGAGTATTGAAACGCATGCCCCTGACGCGCCGCACGGCGTGCGTACAGGTTGAGTAACTCTGCTGCGGTATCTCGAATTTGTTCGGCTGCTTTACGTTTGGCTTTGTCCCACTGTCCGGAGCCGAGTGTGTGCAGCGGTGCGTCTTCGGGTGCGGCACCGGCGTAGCGTGAGATCACATGCAGCTGCGATACCGGTACATACAGCTTGGCTTGTTTGGCGTACTCGAGGTGCAGGAATTCAGTTTCACCCTCGCCAAGATCAAGGCTGATCAAGCCTTGGTAGCGACCAATACCGTGATTGATATGGACCACAGGATCGCCGATTTTCAGCTCGGATAAATCACGCACCATCGCATCGACTTGCGTCACGGCTTCCTGACGCTTGCGCCCGGCGCGGCGACCACTGCCTGCATAGAGCTCGGTCTCGGTAATCAGCGCAATGTTGCCGAGGGCAGGTTGCAGCAGGGTACCTGCGTAAAGCGGTGCCACGCACAGCATGAGTTTTTCGCTGCTGGCGATGAAGTCGTCAAGACTTTCGGCCACGGTAATCGGCAGCGCGTATTCATCAAAATAGGCACGCAGTGTTTCGCGCCGACCACCCGAGTCCGCGCAAATCATGACGCGCTGCGCACTCTGCTGAACAAATGCACGCAGCGATGCGAGCGGATCATCGAGTCGACGATTGACTGCAATATCCGGGATGGGTGCTGACAGCTCACTGGTATCAACGGCTTCTTGTATGACCCAGCGACCATGGGGCTTCAGTTGTGCGAAAAAATCTTCGTCGCTCAAAAAGATGGCTTCGGGAGGCAGCAGTGGTCGCTCGCGATCCGCTTTCAGAAACTGATAGCGTGATCGCGTATCTGACCAGAAGCGCTGAATCGATTCATCGATGTTACCGACCAGCGCGAACACGCTGGCTTCCGGCAGATAATCAAATAGTGTCGCAGTTTGATCAAAGAACAGCGGCAGGTAATATTCGATG
>JBJTXC010000396.1:0-2768 GCA_046082065.1 Burkholderiaceae bacterium | reverse complement strand
GTTTCGCCAGAAAGCATTGCTGCCACTTTGCGTCTCGTACCTGTGAACGAAATTGCATGTAATCGGCATCATCGGTGCAATAGGCGTCGCCATGCGTCAGGAGGATACGTACACCCGCTATCTCAACCACGCATGGGTCTGGTAGTCGGGTCAAGCCACTCGCTTCAGCGAACGCTTCGCCCACCAAAAAATCACGGTTACCGGCAATCCAATACACCTTCACGCCTTGATCACTGACTGATTTCAGCGCATTGATCATGGTGTGGTTGAAGATGTCGTCCATATCGTCATCGCCAGCCCAGTACTCGAAAATATCGCCGAGCAAATACAGCTGCCGCGTATGCTGCGCATGCTGCACCAGAAAATCAATAAATACCGCAGTCGTGAGGGGCGTCTGCGCTGACAGGTGAAGGTCGGAAACAAAAAGCGCAACCGTGTCAGGTTGCGCTTTGGTGGTGGTCGATGGTGGCGAGCTCATTCCAGTATCAAACATGCCGCCATCGATGGTCTTATTCTGAAGCTCGGTAAATTAAATAATCTCGGCCTTTTCGATGATGACATCGTCCACCGGGACATCATCATGGAAGCCCTTGCGACCCGTCGCGACTTTGCGGATTTCATCCACTACGTCGGTACCTTCCGTCACGCGCCCGAACACGCAGTAACCCCAATGAGCCGGGCCGGCGTAGTCAAGAAAGTCGTTGTCTTTCACATTAATGAAAAACTGTGCTGTAGCCGAGTGCGGTTCGTTGGTTCGAGCCATTGCGATGGTGTAGCACTCATTCGCCAAGCCATTGGTGGCTTCATTTTCTATGGAGTCACCCGATTCTTTTTCTTTCATACCCGGCTTGAAGCCACCGCCTTGGATCATGAAACCGTCAATCACTCGATGGAAAATAGTGCCATCGTAGTGGCCGGATTTTACGTAAGCCAGAAAATTTTCAACCGTCTTGGGTGCTTTTTCGGCATCGAGTTCAATGGTGATTTGGCCGTGATTGGTGCTGAGTACAACTGACATGATGAGTCCTTGAAAAATTAATCAACCAGCGTAGCTGATTCGATGATGACGGGTTTGAGCGGTTTATCTCGCCGGTCGGTATCCACCGCCTCGATTTGATCGACAACGTCGCTGCCTTTGATGACCTTGCCAAACACGGCGTACCCAAAACCATCCTGCCCGGGGTAATCAAGAAAGCGATTGTCTTTGGTGTTAATAAAGAACTGGGCAGTGGCCGAGTTGGGATCAGCAGTGCGCGCCATGGCGATTGCATAGCGGCGGTTTTTCAAACCATTGGCAGACTCGATTTCAATCGGGCCGCGGGTTGGTTTCTCTGCGCCTTGCGGTGTGTACCCGCCACCCTGAATCATGAAGCCTCGAATCACGCGGTGAAATACTGTGCCGTTATAGAAACCAGCTTTCACGTACTGCAGAAAATTATCCACTGTTTTGGGTGCTTTGGCGGGCTCCAGTTCAACCACGATCTCGCCAGCGCTGGTTTTTATCAAGACGGTGGGCGCCGCCTGAGCAGCGGTTGGTTTTGCTTGCGTGCCGCTGGTGCCAGCCTGCACGACAGTTGATTGTGTCAACAGAATCAGCAACGCGCATAATGCGGCGCCAATAAAACGCAGGTGCAACATAAACATCCTTTTTAAATGATTCGAAGCGTCGCAGTTTGATCGGGAGTGCGCGACCTTCGGTGCTATACTTTTCGCGAATTCCGCATTTTATCAAAGACAGTCCCGTCGACCCTGCCCATGCAGCGGCCAATGGTTCCGTCGGCGGCACGAGTGGTTGTCGCGTTCGTTGCCGAGTCTGCATTACTCATGAGTACTCTCAAAATTTACAACACGCTGTCGCGTGACAAAGTCCTTTTTGTCCCTATCGAACCGGGCAAGGTGCGCATGTATGTGTGCGGGATGACAGTGTATGACTACTGCCATCTCGGCCATGCACGGGTCATGGTGGTGTTCGATATGGTGCAGCGCTGGTTGCGCGGCAGTGGCTTCGACGTAACCTATGTACGGAATATCACCGACATTGACGACAAAATCATCAAACGTGCGGTGGAAAACGGTGAATCGATCAATGCGCTGACCAATCGGTTTATTCAAGCGATGAATGAAGACGCTTCTGCGTTAGGGGTGCAGCCGCCCGATCATGAGCCGCGCGCGACCGCCTTTGTGCCACAGATGCTGCAATTGATCGGTCGGCTTGAGTCGAATGGCTTGGCTTATCAGGCCAGTGATGGCGATGTGAATTTTTCGGTGCGTGATTTTGCCGGGTACGGCAAGCTCTCCGGTAAATCGATTGATGATTTGCGCGCAGGCGAGCGAGTGGAAGTGGCAAGCGCCAAGCGCGATCCCTTGGACTTTGTGCTTTGGAAAGCCTCGCGCGAGGCGGAGCCCGACGAGGTCAAATGGGCATCCCAATGGGGCAGCGGCCGACCCGGCTGGCATATCGAATGCTCGGCCATGTCATGCCAGTTGTTGGGTGAGCATTTTGATATTCATGGTGGTGGCCAAGACCTTCAGTTTCCGCACCATGAAAATGAGATCGCTCAGTCTGAGGGTGCAAGTGGCAAGCCATTTGTCAACTATTGGATGCACAACGGCTTCGTGCGTGTCGATGATGAAAAAATGTCTAAATCGCTGGGCAATTTTTTCACTATTCGCGAAGTGCTCAAAGCATACGACGCCGAGGTTGTGCGGTTTTTCATTTTGCGGGCGCACTACCGTAGCCCATTAAATTACTCCGACGTACATCTCGA
>JBJTXC010000395.1:0-3676 GCA_046082065.1 Burkholderiaceae bacterium | reverse complement strand
CCGGGTAAATTTCCGTTTCCGTTGGTGCATATCGATACCGGTCATAACTTTCCCGAGGTGATTGAATTCCGCGATCGCCGTGTTGCTGAACTCGGCGAACAGTTAATCGTGGGTGCAGTAGAAGATTCGATCAAACGTGGCACGGTGCGCCTGCGTAATCCGCAAACCGATTCGCGTAACGCCGCCCAAGCGGTCACACTGCTCGAGACGATCGCGGCGCATCAGTTCGATGCCTGTATTGGTGGTGCTCGTCGCGATGAAGAAAAGGCCCGCGCCAAAGAACGCATCTTCTCTTTCCGCGACGAGTTTGGTCAGTGGAACCCCAAAGCTCAACGACCCGAACTCTGGGATTTGTACAACACGCGCGTACACCCTGGCGAGAACATGCGCGTATTCCCAATCTCGAACTGGACAGAACTCGATGTCTGGCAATACATCGCGCGCGAAAAGCTGGCACTGCCCGAGATCTATTTTGCGCATCAGCGTGAAGTGATACCCCGCAATGGCTTGCTGGTACCGGTCACGCCGCTGACGCCGCCGCGTGATGGTGAAAGTATTGAGGTGCGTACAGTGCGATTCCGCACGGTGGGCGATATTTCTTGTACCTGCCCGGTTGCTTCCGAAGCCGCAGATGTTGGCGCCATCATTGCCGAGACCGCAGTGACGCAAATCACCGAACGCGGTGCCACCCGCATGGATGACCAAACCTCCGAAGCCTCGATGGAAAAGCGCAAGAAGGAAGGGTATTTCTAAATGAACGCCTTGGTCGATAACAATTTCGTGAATAACGCGGCACAACAACGTGGCCTGCTTCGCTTCATTACCGCCGGCTCAGTCGATGATGGCAAGAGTACGCTGATCGGGCGCTTGCTATTTGATAGCAAGGGTATTTTTGCGGATCAGCTCGATGCGATCTCGCGCGCGCGGCACAAGCGTACTGTCGGCGACATGATCGATCTTTCCTTGCTGACGGACGGTCTTGAGGCAGAGCGCGAGCAAGGTATTACGATTGATGTGGCCTATCGCTACTTCGCGACCCCCAAGCGAAAGTTCATCATTGCCGATGCGCCGGGGCACGAACAGTACACTCGCAATATGGTAACGGGCGCGTCGACTGCCGACGCCGTGATTATTCTGATCGATGTTTCCAAGGTCAAAGTCGACGAGCTAGGCAAAGCTGAGCTGCTCATTCAAACCAAGCGCCACTCGACCATCGCTCAACTACTGCAGATACAGCATGTGATCGTGGCAGTCAACAAGATGGACCTGGTGAACTATGATCGCGCTGTCTACGATCGTATCGTCACCGCGTATACCGAATTTGCCACTGCACTGGGTTTGAAAGACATTCATACCCTGCCGATGTCAGCGCTGGCTGGTGACAACGTGGTCGTGCGCAGCGAACACATGGCGTGGTACCAAGGCCCCACCTTGATTGAATTACTCGAGTCATTGTCAGTGTATGACGATGAGCATGCCGCCGCACTGCGATTCCCGGTGCAACTGGTCGCGCGCCACAATGGCCACGAGGCACAGGATTTTCGTGGCTACATGGGACGGATTGAAGCGGGTAGCGTACGCAAAGGCGACAAGCTCACCGTACTACCAAGCGGACAAAGCGCCACGGTCAAAGATATCCTCACCCTTGACGGGTCACTCGACCAAGCTTCTGCCGGTAAATCGGTGACGATTTTGCTCGAAGAATATCTGGACATCTCGCGCGGCGACATGCTGGTGGCCGCTGATGCGCCGGCACAACTCCTGAAAAACTTCAGCGCTGATGTGTGCTGGTTGTCGGAGGAACCACTTGACGTGCGGCGTCGCTATTGGCTGAAGCACACCACGCGCCAAGTTGCAGCAAAAATCAGCAGTATCGAGTCGCTACTTGATATCAACACGCAACATAGGGAAGCCGCGAGCGAACTGAAACTCAATGGCATCGCTCGCTTGGGTATCACGGTGCAGCAACCGCTCGCTGCCGACACCTACCAACAGCTGCGCGCAACCGGGAGCTTTATCCTGATTGATGAAGTAACTCATCAGACCGTGGCTGCGGGTATGATCCGCTTGGATTAACTGTTGCATATGCCATGGCCGACCCCCTTGACCGGCCTGCCCGAGCAACGCCGGGCAAGGTTTGGCTAGTCGGCGCCGGTCCCGGTGCCGCCGATCTGATCACTCTGCGTGGCGCAAGTATCCTCGCCAAAGCCGAGGTGGTGCTGTACGACGCCCTAGTCACCCCGGACGTACTCGCCTTCTGCTCCCAGGCAGACCTGATCTCTGTTGGCAAGCGGAGCGGCCAACGTTCCGCGACTCAACCACGTATCAACCAACAGCTGGTGGCCTGCGCGTTTCGCTACGATCGGGTGGTTCGACTCAAGGGCGGTGATCCGATGCTGTTCGGGCGTGCTGACGAAGAGATGCGCGCGCTTGAAGATGCGAATATCGCCTTCGAAGTTGTGCCCGGCATCACGACGGCGTTTGCCGCTGCAGCGTCCATCAAACAACCACTCACCAAACGCGGCGTGGCCAGAAATGTAGCCTTCTTCACCTCCACTACCGGACGCGGCGAACCGGATGACATCGCCCTGCCCGGTTGCGATACGCTGATTCAATACATGGGTGGACAAGAAGCCATCGATACTGCACGACGCCTCATCGCGCACGGCAAGTCACCCGATACGCCAGTGATCGCGATTGAAAATGTCAGTCGTGATGATGAACGCGTGATTCGATTATCACTCGCTGCGATGGTGCAGGGATTACCAACGAGCGATGGCCCTGTGCTTGTGATGATAGGCGAAGCACTGCGAGCGCGTACCGACCTATGAAATTTGAAGAAAAAAGAATCACGTAGCAAAGCAACGACAATCTTCTTTGGTTCAACGCCGGATTGCCGACAGATCAGCGTCCCGCTGATCAAAGCTTGCCATCGCTACAAGCTTCCCATGCATTGTCACGACTCCTTGAATTTCATGTGGGGTGCTGACGATGCGCAGGGTCTACGTTACAAAAAACCAGATAGCGCAAGGAAAGCGCGACTATCGACCACGTCGTGTCTGGACTTTGCAGCAGAAGCTGGAAATCCTTGAGCTCGCAAGACAAACCAGTACCTTGCATGCAGCGCGCACACATGACGTTGATATACGCCTTCTGTTTCAATGGCGCGCTCATGAACGCTCTGGTGAACTCGCCAAGCGTACCTGGAAAGATCCCGACCGCCCTAAGCGTCGCAATCGTTCACGTGAATTAGCCATCACGGCTGAAACTAGCGCCGCGAGTGATTTCTCAACCGAGGAATGCTGATGCTTGACTGGCTCAGACGCTTGGTACTTTTCTTCTTACTGATCACAGTCGCAGTCGCCAAAGCAGAAGATGTTACCGCACTGATCGCTGCGGTGAGTTCATTTCATCTGACGCCAGAAGAGAAAGCCCTATTCACCGAGGCAACCGATCGATTCAAGAAATACGAAATTCCAAAGAGTATCAAGATCAGCTCGGTTTTCTGGCTGGATAACAACCATCTGGTGTTCACGGCTTTGAAGTACCCGGGTTGGGAAATCAAGCCAGATGAGATGCCGAGGATTATTACTTACAACGTGACTACAGGAGAAATTGCAGATAGTAGCTATCGAGGCAGACTTTTCTGTATCAATCACGTAGGCGATGTTCTGAT
>JBJTXC010000394.1:0-5200 GCA_046082065.1 Burkholderiaceae bacterium | reverse complement strand
CTGCCTGCTCGTCCACTGCAAGGTGCGGTTGATGGAGCGGACAACGCCATATGGCTGGCAAATACACCGACCGGCTTTACGACAGGGAAATCGGTATCGTTAGCAAGTGACTTGCTGCACCTGCGCCTGTGTGGCGATGCCACTGGTGTGGTGGTGGATTGCGCCGGGTTTGCGATCCCTGCAGTATCCGCCGCTGACGATATGAGTGGACGTGTAGTGCTTTACATCGGGCTTGACCCGCTCAACGAACCCGAGTTGCGTTGTCAATTTCGTGGCGCATCCCAATGGACATCACAAGCCATTGCGAGTGGCGTACTGAGTTTGCAAATACGCTTTGGCATCGATACGGACAATGACAATTTACCTAATTATTTTGTGAATGCTACGCAGTTGGCTACGGAGGCAGAACGCCAATCAGTATCGGAAATATCGATACGCACGCGGATTGTGGCCGTCCATGTGGCCCTGCTGATGCGTTCAACTCAGCGGCTGGGCTCACCAAAAATTACTGAGCCATTTAATTTATCTGGAGGATTTGCCAGCAGCTGCTTTGGTAATCAGGATGCAGATGCAAAGATTCAACCCACGCAGCTTAAGTCGCATCGGCTCTATCGACAATTCGATAAAGTGATTTTTCTGAAAAATAGTCTTCGTCCCGACGCATGAGCTTACCGCATGAGCCTGCTTCATGAGCCTGCTGCCGTCTACCTTGGCCGTCATGATGGTGATGCTACTCATTAGTGCATCGACCCGATTATCGCAAGAAGCTGCATTGTCGTCGGTGCGTGCCGAGCAGGAGCAATTGGCCATAGCGCGAGCCAAGCTGTTGTTGCAGCAAGCCGCCATGGAATTATCTTCCCAGGCCGATACGCAGCACGTACTTGAATCCAATTCGCCGGATGCCGAAGTAATGCAAGCCGGGCCTGATGGTGTGCATGCCGAGAACCCGCTTCATTTGCTGGAAAATTCAGGCACCACACCGGAATCAGCGTTACATATGGCGCGCTTCAATGTCGCCGACAATGCTGAACTCAGTGATTTGCCGCTGCAGATCGTACGAATTACCGCGATAGGAAAATACGCGAGCGTACGTGTTCGGTTACAAGCCGATTACGCAATTGATCAGTGTGCAGACGAATCAGATAACGATGCCAATGACCATAACAACGCCAACAACAACGCAAACATTAACGACGCGTGTCATGGTCGAATTCGTCGTATTGCCTGGCGACGTCTGCCAGACTAAAGCCAGATAATCCAAGATGCTTGACTGCATTCATTGCCGGCCGCTGTTGGGGTATCGATCAACACGATCGGTCACTAATCGCAAGGTCGCAGGATTCACCTTGACCGAGCTGGCCGTCACATCGTGCATTATCGGTGTGCTGGGGTTGGGTGCTGTATCGGCATTCACGCCGCTGATCGATCGGGCGCGTGTGATCACGCTGGTGGCTGATTTCCACGCATCGATCACGCGCGCGCGTAATGAGGCGGTTCGCCGTGGTCGCCGCGTAGATTTATTGCCTATCGTTGCCGGTGATTGGCGTTCGGGCTGGTGCGTTGCTATCGATGCCAACGATAATCAGCGCATCGATCAGGGTGATCTGGTCTTGCATCGCGGTGCAGCAACGCCATCGTCCGATGCAGAAATCAATTCACGTATGACAGATAGCAAGCGCACCTATTTGGCCTTCGACGCGAGCGGGCGGCCGCGTACGGTCGCCAGTGCATCAGTGCCACAGTACGGCTCGGTGATGTTTAGGCTCGGTCAGCAACGTCGCAAACTGGTGATGGGATTTCTCGGCCGCGTTCGTGTTTGCGATCCGGATCGCGATGGAGCTGCTTGCTAGAATGCCGCATGGCTTTGCATACGACTCAACCCAACATCTTGAATGACACCGATGGCATGCACGCTGCGTTAGCGCAGGCAGCCATGGCGCTCTACACGGCAACGCCAAATCCGCGGGTGGGTTGTGTCATTGTGCGTGATGGCAAGGTACTGGCAGAGGGCCACACTCAGCCCACGGGTTTTGCGCATGCCGAGGCCCACGCCTTGCACCACGCCAGCCAGCACGGCGTTGATGTACGCGGGGCGACCGCTTATGTATCGCTGGAGCCGTGCAGTCATCACGGTCGCACGCCGCCGTGTGCTGATGCGCTGATCAAGGCAGGCATTGCGCGCGTGGTGGTGGCACTTGAAGATCCCAATCCCTTGGTGGCAGGTCAGGGTTTGGCCAGATTGCGCGCGGCGGGTATCGACGTATCCACCGGTGTGTTGGCTGACGAGGCGCGTGAAATTAACCGTGGTTTTCTGCATCGCATGCAGCATGCAAGACCGTGGGTGCGCATGAAAATCGCCGCCAGTCTCGACGGTGGTACCGCGCTGCAGAATGGTGAGAGTCAATGGATCACGTCTAACCAGGCACGCGATGATGGCCACGCATGGCGTGCGCGCGCCTGTGCGCTGCTGACTGGCATCGGTACGGTGCAGCAAGATGATCCGCAACTGACGGTGCGTGCAGTCACAACGCCCCGACAACCACGTCGCATCGTGATTGATAGCCACTTGCAGATTTCGTCGCAAGCTAAAGTGCTGCAGGGGGACAGCAGTTGGATTTTCAGCGCAGTATCTGATGGGGCGCGTGAGAAGCAGCTTCGTGATCAGGGGCACGAGGTGGTGCAGCTTGCCGATGTGGATGGCAAGGTTGACTTGCGTGCGATGATGCTCGAACTCGGGCGACGCGAAATCAATGAATTACACGTCGAGGCCGGCTTCAAGCTGAATGGTTCCTTGCTGCGCGCAGGGTTTGTCGATGAATTGTTGTTGTATGTCGCGCCGTGCCTGCTCGGCCCGTCGCAAGGCTTGGCGCGCTTACCGGTGCTTGAGCACCTTGCTGATCGAATGGCGTTCGAGTTTCATGAGGTGGAGCGCGTAGGGCCCGATCTGCGTTTGCGGCTGATGCGCGTTAATCGCTGAATTTTTTGGAGAGCCATGTTTACAGGCATCGTTGCGGCAGTAGGCCGAATTAGCGCGATCACGCCACTGGGTACTGACCCGAACGCAGGGGTACGGCTGACCGTCGCCGCGGGTGGATTGCCGCTGAACGATGTGGCGATTGGCGATTCAATTGCAATCAACGGTGCCTGTATGACGGTGACAAAAAAATCCGACCATGATTTTTGCGTTGATGTCTCGCGCGAGAGCTTGAACTGCACGGTTGGACTGGATGCCGAAGGTGAGGTCAATCTCGAGAAAGCCCTCACGCTGGCTGAGCGTTTGGGCGGGCACCTGGTGTCGGGTCATGTCGATGGTCAGGGCAAGGTGATGTATTTCGCTGAGGTCGGCGAGTCGTGGCGGCTCGATATTCTCGCGCCGCTGAGTCTGGCGCGTTATCTGGCCTACAAGGGCTCTATCGTTGTCAATGGTGTGTCGCTGACGGTGAATCGTGTGGTCGACCAACCCGATGGTTGTGTTGTGTCGATCAACCTGATCCCGCATACGATTGCGGTCACCACCCTCAAACATCTGTCGGCGGGCGCCAAGGTCAATCTTGAGGTGGATCTGATCGCCCGTTATGTGGAGCGCATGCTGTCGCTGAGCGCACTGCCCGGCTGATTTTCGTCGTCTACCGGGTGCGTCGGCATGGCGCACGATGCGGGTGCGGGGCTTGAAATCCGCTAGAATGTGCGGCCTTTCGGGAAGCACCCCACATGTCACTATCCAGCACACAAGAGATCATCGCCGAGTTGCGTGCCGGTCGCATGGTCATTCTGGTCGATGAAGAAGATCGCGAGAACGAAGGCGATCTGGTGCTGGCAGCCGACTTTGTTACCCCCGAGGCGATCAATTTCATGGCGCGCTTTGGTCGCGGCCTGATTTGCCTAACCCTGACCGAAGAGCGCTGCGAGCAACTCAACCTGCCGTTGATGACTGGCCGCAATGGCACTTCATTTGGCACCAATTTCACGGTCTCGATTGAGGCCGCCGAAGGCGTCACCACGGGTATCTCGGCAGCGGATCGCGCTCGTACCATACAAGTCGCGGTCGCTCGTCATGCCAAGCCCGCCGATCTGGTACAGCCCGGGCATGTGTTTCCGCTCAGGGCGCAAAAGGGCGGCGTGCTGATGCGTGCGGGTCATACCGAGGCGGGTTGTGATCTGGCCGAACTGGCTGGTCTGACACCTGCTGCAGTGATTTGCGAGGTGCTGAAGGAAGACGGCACTATGGCGCGCTTGCCTGATCTGCTCGAGTTTGCCCGCGAGCACGCCATGAAAATCGGCACCATTGCCGATTTAATTCACTACCGAAGCCAGAACGAGAGCATTATTGAGCGAGTCGGCGAGCGCGAGATGCAGACGCCGCACGGTATCTTCCATGCCATCGCGTTTCGTGATGCACCAAGTGGTGGGGCGCATCTTGCGCTGGTTCATGGCAGCATTGCCCCAGAACTCGAGACCCTGGTTCGGGTGCATCAGCCGGTATCGGTGCTGGATTTGCTTGATACTCATGCCACCACGCATTCATGGAACATGTCGGCGGCGATGCGGGCAGTGCAGGCGGCGCCGCGTGGTGTGATCGTGCTGTTGAACTGCGAAGAATCAGCCGATCAAATGTTTGCGCAGTTCAGCGCGCTGGCGTCGTCACAACCGGCACCGGTACCGCGCGGTGCGCGCATGGATCTGCGAACTTACGGTATCGGCGCGCAGATTCTTCGCGCGCTGGGTGTGGGCAAGATGAAGTTGTTGGCCAATCCGAGGAAAATGCCGTCGATGACGGGTTTCAATCTTGAAGTTACTGGCTACCAAGCGGGTCCGACGGAGCACTGATGCGGGAGGCGATATGAGCGTAGGAATGTATGAGCCCGATTTCGATGGTACCGGCCTGCGTGTAGGCATCGTGCAGGCGCGGTTCAATGAAGATATCTGCCACGGCTTGGCTTCTGCTTGCCTGGGTGAGTTGAAATATCTGGGCGAGGATGATCAGGATGTGCTGGTGGTCACGGTGCCGGGTGCACTCGAGATTCCGCTAGCGTTGCAGAAGATGGCCGAGTCTGGTCAGTTTGATGCACTGATTGCATTAGGCGCCGTAATTCGTGGCGAGACCTATCACTTCGAATTAGTAGCCAACGAGTCGGGTGCCGGCATACGCCGCATCAGCCTGGACCATGGCATACCCATCGCCAATGCGGTACTGACGACC
>JBJTXC010000393.1:0-6886 GCA_046082065.1 Burkholderiaceae bacterium | reverse complement strand
ACCGGGTCACGTCATGACTGTGGTGAAACTCGCCGTACCCAACATGTTGATCTGGCACGCCTGCATCATCATTGGTGTGAAGATGTTGTCGTCGGGGCGCGCTGCGATCTTGGGTTACACCATGCCGGTGTGGGCGGTGTTATCCGGCTTGCTGTTTTTCGGTGACCGCATACAGCGACGCGCCTTGCTCGGTATTGTGCTTGCCATGCTTGGTGCTGGCCTGCTGCTATCGAGCGAATTCGGGCATATAGCCGGGCAGCCGATCGGCACTTTGTTTGCGTTGACTGCAGCGGCAGCATGGGGCTTTGGCACTGTACTGATGAAACGCACCGCCTTGGATATGCCTACCATCTCGCTCACCTTCTGGATGCTGACGCTTACAACGACGGTCATGTCTTTATTGTCGTTGGCATTGGAACGTGACGCGTGGCATGCACCAAATGCTGTCACTTGGGGCGGCATCATTTATAACGCGCTGATTATTTTTGCGTATGCGCATGTGGTGTGGTTTCGGCTGGCACGACTGCTCCCGCCAGTGGTATCCAGTTTATCGGTCATGCTGATTCCGGTACTCGGGACGTTCTCAGGCGCGTGGATACTGGGTGAAACACCACAATGGCAAGACTATGTCGCGATGCTGCTGATACTCGCTTCGATGTCGACGGTCATGCTGTCTCCCAACAAGCAAGATCAGTAGTGCTCGTATACCCAAGTCAGTAACTGATCAAAGGCTGGGCGGGCTTCATTGGCTTTGGGATGATTAATCATCGCCACCACCGCGAGTCGCTTACCTGAACGCGCAGTCACATAACCGGCAATGCTGGCGACATCGTCGAGGCTACCGGTCTTGATGTGCGCGCGACCTTTGAGCGGAGAGTTGTCGAAACGCTTGGCCATGGTGCCATCCATGCCCGCGACCGGTAAGGAGGATACGAACTCCGGCATGGTGGGTTGCTGCCACGCTCGCTGCAACAAGGCGCCCAAGGCGGCAGCTGATAATTTTTCTTCGCGCGCCAAGCCCGAGCCATTTTGAAGTACCAAGGTGCTGCTATCGAGCCCGGCATGTTTCATCCACTCGACCACGCGGATCACTGCTGCTGAAGAAGACGCAGGCACATCACCGCGCCGCGCGACCAAGCTGAGCATCAAGTTTCGCGCCATCACATTGTTGCTGAACTTGTTGATGTCACGCAGCTGTGAAGCCAGCGGCGCCGACACCCATTGCGTCAGCTCGCGCGCGTCGCTGCGTAATTCGCCATCGACCACGCTACCGTTGAAGACACCACCGGTCTGTAACCACAGCGCGCGAAACACCGCACCAAAGTACTGCCGGTGATCCAGCGTGTAGAGGTGAAAGCTCAGTTCACGCTCACCACAAGTCGCCGGCAAGCCTCCGCCAAAGCGCAAACCTTGCGCACTGAATTTTGGTTGAAGCTGATCACGCAATCCGTTGCACGGACCATCGATCGTGAGCGGTGGCTCGATATTGAAACCTGCGAGTACGGGCTCGCTGGCGAGCTGCGCTACTTGTCCGACTGCGCGCGGCTGCAGCAAAAGTGTGAGTGCTTTTGCATCGAGTAATAACGCATCCGGACTGGCGTTGTAGGCGCGATCGGGTCGACCATCGAATGCGGCGGGGTCATGTGGCTCGTTGCGAAACAAGCGCCTATCCAGTATGAGGTTGCCACGAATCTCACGCAAACCGAGCGCACGCAGGCGTGTGAGTAGTCGCCACAAGTCTTCATGGGCAAAGCGTGGATCGCCGCTCCCCTCGACCAACAAATCACCGCGCAATACATCGGCCTCGATCAGACCCTGTGCGTACA
The DNA here is from genome assembly GCA_046082065.1 of Burkholderiaceae bacterium. Lineage (GTDB taxonomy): Bacteria > Pseudomonadota > Gammaproteobacteria > Burkholderiales > Burkholderiaceae_D > Pernthalerella. The sequence goes on along the minus strand of JBJTXC010000393.1, from coordinate 5,060 downwards.
CGCGGGTGACCCAACGATACTCTGGGCCAAGTAACTCGAGCGCGGCCTGCGTCGTCAGCAGCTTCATGATCGAGGCCGGCTTGAATGCACGCGTGTGATTGATGGCCACGAGCGGCTTGCCACCCTCAGCCGGGCGTACGTCGATCGCGACCGCTTCGATCGGTATGCCATATCGGCGCAGTTCGGCAGATACATTAGGCGGCGCCCCGCCCGCGGCGTGTGCAACTTGGCAAAGCAGCAGGGAGACAACGAGCAAGATCCGCATCAACAAATTATCCCATGCGTTTGATTGACGTCAGGTACGGCTTTGTCCTACGCTGCGCTGCCATGACTGACACGAATTCGATCCCCTACATCGCCGCTGATCAAGTACGCGTGGCACTTCCCTACCCAGCATTGATCGATGCACTCAGGCGTGCATTTGCAAGTGCTGATCAAGTCCAGGTGCCGCGCCGTCACGCGCACGACTTGGGTCATGACGCAACGCTGCTGCTGATGCCCGCGTGGCGCGAACAGAAAAAATTGGGCGTGAAGCTGGTCACCGTTGCGCCGGATAATCGTCAGCACGGTCTGCCAACGGTCCACGCACTGTATGTGCTGTCGGAGACAGCAAGCGGCGTTCCGCTGGCCATGATCGATGGTGAAGTACTGACGTTGCGGCGTACTGCGGCAGTCTCGGCTTTGGCTTCCAGTTTTTTGTCACGTGCCAGTAGCAGCTCATTGCTGATGGTGGGTACGGGCCGGCTCGCGCCCGAGATGGTGATCGCGCACTGCACCGCCCGACCGATTACACGCGTCGTGGTGTGGGGCCGCAGCCAAAGCAAAGCCGAAGAAACAGTCAGGCGGGTTAGGGACGCTGGACTGCCTGACCATGTCAGCATTCAAACCGAGGCGATGCTGGCGGCCGCTTGCCCCGGCGCAGACATCATCTGCTGCGCCACCACCAGCACCGTGCCGCTATTGCGCGGCGAGTGGATCAAGCCAGGTACCCACATTGATTTGGTCGGTGGTTTTCGGCCGCATATGCGTGAGGCAGACGATGGACTGATGGCCAGCGCCGCGCTGTTCGTAGATACCCGCGAGGGCGCGCTCGCCGAGGCTGGCGATCTGCTGCAACCCATGCAGGCCGGCTTGCTCAGCGCGTCTGACATCCGGGCTGAGCTGGCCGGGTTGGCGAGCGCCTCGAATCCGGGGCGTTCATCTGCTGAGGAAATCACTCTGTTCAAATCAGTCGGTAACAGCTTGGCTGACCTCGCAGCGGCCGAATTAGCCTATCAATTATCAGTTCGATAACTGATTCAACCCGACCTGCCGCAAAATACAGCCGGCATTCTTGAAAAACCGACCACCCGTCCTTATACTTGGCACTCGTTGAGGGAGAGTGCTAACAATTCTCCCGAAAACTGTGTTCACCTAACCGGTCTTGGGCGGGTAGGCACCTGGCCTCAAGACCAAAAAATAACTGTAACCCACTGTTTTTTAAAAGGAGCTTTCATGAGCCTTCGTCCCCTCCACGACCGCGTGATCGTTGAGCGCCAGGAACAGGAAACAAAAACCGCTTCAGGCATCGTGCTGCCCGATGCAGCCGCCGAAAAGCCGGACATGGGCAAAGTGATCGCTGTCGGCAACGGCAAGATCCTGGAAGACGGCAAAGTACGTCCACTGGACGTCAAGGTCGGCGACACCATCCTGTTTGGCAAATACTCGGGCCAGACCGTCAAGGTCGACGGCAAAGAAGTACTGGTTATGCGCGAAGACGACATCATGGCGGTTGTCGCCTGATTAAAAGCGTCCGAGGGATAACGGCATTTGAATCAGATAGATACGCGATTCACCTGCCCTTGAAACATCCCGATGACAGCTTCGAACGACCGAAACCACTGAATATTTCAAGGAGTAAGAACCATGGCAGCTAAAGACGTAGTATTTGGCGATCTCGCACGCGCCAAGATGGTTGAGGGTGTGAATATCCTCGCTAACGCAGTCAAAATCACTCTGGGCCCGAAAGGCCGCAATGTCGTACTCGAGCGCTCATTCGGCGCACCGACCGTCACCAAAGACGGTGTGTCGGTCGCGAAAGAAATCGAGTTGAAAGACAAGCTCATGAACATGGGCGCGCAGATGGTGAAGGAAGTCGCTTCCAAGACCTCCGACAACGCCGGTGACGGCACCACCACTGCAACCGTGCTGGCACAAGCCATCGTGCGCGAAGGCATGAAGTATGTGGCCGCTGGCATGAACCCAATGGATCTGAAGCGCGGTATCGACAAGGCTGTCACTGCCACGGTTGAAGAGCTGAAGAAAATCGCCAAGCCCTGCACGACATCGAAAGAAATCGCACAAGTCGGCTCGATCTCGGCCAACTCGGATGCATCCATCGGTGAGCGTATCGCTGAGGCGATGGAAAAGGTCGGCAAGGAAGGCGTGATCACTGTTGAAGACGGCAAGTCGCTGAATGACGAGTTGGATATCGTCGAAGGTATGCAGTTTGATCGCGGCTATCTCTCGCCTTACTTCATCAACAACCCGGACAAGCAAGTGGCGCTGCTGGATAACCCGTTCATCCTGCTGTGCGACAAGAAGATCTCGAACATCCGTGATCTGCTGCCGGTGCTCGAGCAAGTCGCAAAAGCTGGCCGTCCGTTGCTGATCATCGCTGAAGATATCGAAGGTGAAGCGCTGGCAACGCTGGTGGTCAACAACATCCGCGGCATCTTGAAGACCTGTGCCGTGAAAGCGCCCGGTTTTGGTGATCGTCGCAAGGCCATGCTGGAAGATATCGCGGTTCTGACCGGTGGTCAGGTTGTCTCCGAAGAAGTCGGCATGACACTCGAAAAAATCACGCTGAACGACCTGGGTCAAGCCAAGCGTATTGAAGTCGGCAAAGAGAACACCACCGTCATCGATGGCGCTGGTCAGTCTGCCACGATCGAGAGTCGCGTTAAGCAGATCCGCGTCCAAATCGAAGAAGCCACCTCCGACTACGATCGTGAGAAGCTGCAAGAGCGTGTCGCCAAACTGGCAGGCGGCGTTGCGGTGATCAAGGTGGGTGCTGCAACTGAAGTCGAAATGAAAGAGAAGAAAGCTCGCGTTGAAGATGCTTTGCATGCAACCCGTGCTGCAGTTGAAGAAGGTATCGTTGCTGGCGGCGGTGTTGCACTGCTGCGTGCGCGTACCAGTGTCAAGGTCAAGGGCGACAATACCGACCAAGACGCAGGTATCCGTATCGTGATGCGCGCGATTGAAGAGCCGCTGCGCATGATCGTCAGCAACGCTGGCGAAGAGGCATCGGTCGTCGTTAACAAGGTGCTGGAAGGCAAAGGTAACTTTGGCTACAACGCGGCGAATGGCACCTACGGTGACATGGTCGAGATGGGTGTGCTCGATCCAGCCAAGGTGACGCGTTCGGCACTGCAAAATGCGGCATCGATCGCCGGTTTGATGCTGACCACTGACTGCATGGTGTCGGAGTTGGCGGAAGACAAGCCAGCGGCTGGCCCAGGCATGGGCGGTATGGGTGGCATGGGCGGTATGGACGGCATGATGTAATTCGTCTTAGTGCTTCACCGCAAAAGGCCTGCAGCGATGCAGGCCTTTTTTATTGCCCGTCGTCAGGACGATTTGCGCTATGTCGCAAATCGGTCGATTCAATCATGCGAATTAGCCTAGCCACGCCGATCAAGTGAACATCTGACCGGTTATTGGAACACACCGCTAGCAGCTCATTTTTCGATGAGCTGAAAAAATAATGACGCCACTTGCGGATTGATCGCATTGGAAGTCAATGAGGCTGATTTCTTCGGGTTGGTCATGCATTAAATAGCCTGAGGATAAAGCCTCTAAATAACAGCTGGAGGTAACACCCTATGTTGAGGCTTTCCAAAGCCGTGGGCGGCACACGCCCTCAGCGGCTAACGCGCGGTTATCGGACAAACGCATCACCAAACGGTGAAGATCAACACATCACCGCACTCAAAGTACGCATACGTGAGACAGCGCTCACTGGCACGACCCAACAGCTTGTCGCACTCAGGCACTCCGATCTCTATCGAGAATGCTACGAATGGGGTAAGCGTCAGGCCCTCGCCGCATCTTCTGGCACGACTAGTAGCCAGCACAGCGGCGCCCGTAACGCTGCTGCAGTTCATACAATTTGTTATGCGCTTGACGCTTATGTTGACTTCAGCAAGCGTTACGATGCGACCATGCCGACGCTCTCAGTCAGATCGACTTCGGGTGCACCTAATCTGGTATCAGTTTTTCTAAAGCAGATTAGCCCACAGCACAAAGAGGATTTGATCACCAAGTTTAGAGCGACCTTCCTTGCTAATGACGAAGAAAGACAAAGCGCATTGATGTCGTCGCTTGATACCCAATTGAGTGAGCGACTCATCGCTGATGGTGTGCTTGATCGCCGAGATGCACGAGCGACAAATAATGCCATCCAATCCAAGCAGAGCTTCATCAACGGACTGAATGAGGCAGAACTACTCGCCGTACTCGACTATCTCAGCTCGTCGAGTGGCACCTTCAATATGGTGAACGGTGCAGCGATGGCCAAAGCATATTATGGTGAGCCAGCGTTGCAGTCTTACGTGAGTGTGTACAGCGCGATGCTTAATACTGCAATCAATAAGCTTTGCGTTCACCCTTGGTTTGCACGACGCGACATCGTTGTCTACAAGGGTATACGGCTCACCACACTCGACGAGCCATTTAGAACTGCCATGCTGCGCGAGGCGCATCAAAACAAAAGCTGTATTAGTTTTCCCAGCGTATTGTCCGCAAGTTGTGACCCAAACAGTAGCTATGCGCGGACTAAATTTTCGGAAGGCTATACCTTGGAGTGCGTCATCACCATGCCGCAGGGTTTTTATGCTGACCCTTTTCATGACACTCAAAGCATGGGCGAACATGAAATTCTGGGCCCTGCCATGCAACGATTTCGCGTGACAGGCAAGTCGAGCACACTGGTGAGCGACCCGAACACCGGCTCGGAACAGGAGATCGACCGCTATCTACTACAGCCGGCCGACTAATATTTTTTTCGACAGTCAGCG
>JBJTXC010000392.1:0-3305 GCA_046082065.1 Burkholderiaceae bacterium | reverse complement strand
GTATCAGATGCTGCGTGTGCATCTCGATGAAAAACTCGGCGCCATCCCGGAGATCTCGGCCAACAAATATGTTTTGTGGATACGCTTCACCACGCAAGGTGGTGACATGAAGCCAAGGCCATTCGAGGGTGATGTGCCATTTGATCTGACCCTGTGCAATTTCTGAATCTGTAAGCCATGGTTGCGGTGGTCGATTGCCCTACGTGCAGCACCAAGGTCGAATGGATTCAAGAGAACGCCCACCGACCCTTTTGCTCTGCGCGCTGCAAGCAAATTGATCTAGGTGCGTGGGCTGAAGAGAAATATAAAATTCCAGGCGCGGCACCCGAAGAAGAACAACCCGACTCGCCCGCGCATTGACTCAATTATTAAGCAAACCGTACCAGATCTAACCAACCAAGCAACGGAACAGTGGCTGGCAAAATCGGCGCGAGCTGCATCTGACCTTGCCAGGCAAGTTGTTGACCTTCCAGCGAACGCGGCTCACCCAGCCATTCACGGCTGATGAAAAAATGCAGCCGCACATGCGCGTGCGGGTAGACATGCTCCACACCACACCAAGGCTCGGCGGAGATAATCTCCACGCCAATCTCTTCAGCAAATTCTCGCTTGAGTGCATTTAAAATCGATTCGCCAACTTCGACTTTACCGCCCGGGAATTCCCAGTAACCCGCATACGGCTTGCCTTCCGGTCGACAACCGAGCAGCACCTCTCCATTCGGCTTCATCAAAATACCAACTGCAACATCGATGGGTGACGCAGGCGTTGTCATGGGTTTTGGTCAATGCGAGTGGTGGGGAATGAGGTTTTAAGCATGAGGCTTGCAAATACTCAGCGTGAATGCCTACCCGCCCAATCACGTGCAAACTGCCACGCCACCCTGCCCGATCGTGATCCGCGCTGCAGCGCCCAACGTAATGCTTCGGGCTCTGCCGCAGGCCAATCAGCAGCAGGCACACCGAAATGCGTCAGCCAATGGCGAACGATGTCGAGATAATCGTCTTGCCGGAACGGATAAAAAGACAACCAGATACCAAAACGCTCCGATAGCGAAATTTTTTCCTCTACCGTTTCACCGGGATGAAGATCGCCATCATCCACATGGCGATACGTCTCGTTATCTGAAAATTTTTCCGGCAGCAGATGGCGACGATTCGAGGTCGCATAAATCAGCACATTGTCTGATGACGCAGCGACACTACCATCCAGCACCACCTTCAAAGCTTTGTATCCGCCCTCACCTTCTTCAAATGACAGGTCGTCGCAAAAAATTACAAAACGTTCGGGACGTTCAGCAATCAAATCAACAATATCCGGCAGATCAATCAGATGTGCTTTGTCGACCTCAATCAGTCGCAAGCCTTGCGGCGCAAACTTCGCTAAACAAGCTTTAATGAGTGATGACTTTCCGGTACCACGTGCGCCGGTCAGTAACACATTGTTTGCAGGCTTACCGGCTACAAACTGCCTAGTGTTTTGTTCGATCGCTTCTTTTTGCTGGCTGATATTGTGCAAGTCATCCAAATGAATTTGCGATACCAGCTTCACTGGCTGCAGATAACCGCGACCATCTCGTGGCACCCGCCAGCGAAAAGCATGCGAGGCCTGCCAATCGACCGGCGCGACAGGTGTTGGTAATAGCGGCTCAAGGCGCGCCAGGATCGCTTCCGCGCGTTGCAGGAGTTGTTCGAGTTCCTTCATTTTTTTTATTAGGTACCCGATATTGAGTTTAGCGGTAGACGCCTGATATCGAGTTCAGTTTAGGTGCAAGTGTCAGGTATTCAGTTTAACGTTGCGGGCCGATGTCGATTTTCGGCTCGCAGAAAATCCAAACTCATTTCGAATAAATTTACTGCTGCCACAAATCGCCGTTCGGATTTGTCCTCGGCGCAGTCACACCAAAATGTTGATAAGCAGAAGGCGTCGCGATACGACCACGCGGCGTACGTTGCAGATAACCTTGCTGTATCAGGTAAGGTTCGAGCACATCTTCAATCGTGTCGCGCTCTTCGCCTATCGCGGCGGCCAAGTTATCCAGTCCGACTGGACCGCCGCTAAATTTGAACAAAACTGCCTCGAGTAACTTGCGATCCATCAGATCAAAGCCGACCGGATCAATATCGAGCATCTTGAGTGCGGCATCGGAAATCTCGCGAGTAATACGTCCCTCGCCTTTGACTTCAGCATAGTCGCGTACCCGTCGCAGCAAGCGGTTGGCAATACGTGGGGTACCGCGACTGCGGCGTGCAATTTCTAGCGCGCCCTGATCAACAATGACTGCGTTCAGTAACGCGGCGCTGCGAGTGACGATGCGCGCCAGCTCGTCAGGCGTGTAAAACTCCAGTCGCGCGACAATACCGAAGCGATCGCGCAGTGGATTAGTGAGCATGCCAGCGCGTGTGGTCGCGCCAACCAAGGTGAATGGTTGCAGATCCAGCCGCACTGAACGCGCCGCTGGTCCTTCACCGATCATGATATCGATCTGATAATCCTCCAGCGCCGGGTAGAGAATTTCTTCAACGATAGGCGACATGCGATGAATTTCATCGATGAACAGCACGTCGTTTTTTTCCAGGTTAGTCAGCAGCGCGGCCAAGTCACCGGGCCGCTCCAGCACCGGGCCGGATGTCTGCCGCAGGTTGACACCCATCTCGCGCGCGATGATGTGTGCCAGTGTGGTTTTACCCAGCCCGGGTGGGCCGAACAATAAGGTGTGATCGAGCGCCTCGCTACGCTTTCTGGCGGCCGCAATGAAAATCTCCAACTGCTCGCGGGCTTTGGTCTGGCCGATGTACTCATCAAGCTTATGCGGACGGAGTGCACGCTCGATCGCTTCTTCATTCGGCGATGCAGGCGCCGCGTCGATGATGCGACGCTCGTTGAGATGATCGGTTTGAATACTCATCGCCGCATTGTAGCCGGGCTGCTACCCCTCACGCTTTGGACAAAGCCTTGAGCGCGAGACGTATGCCATCAGATACCGAGCTAGCGGCCGGTACTTGCTTGATCGCTAGCAGCGCTTCTTTCTCCGAGTAACCCAAGGCGAGCAGCGCACTGAGAATATCGTTACCACTACCCATTTCGGTACCGGGTACCGCGCCTAATTCTGTACCAAGCTTGCCTTTAAGCTCGAGCAGCAGACGCTCGGCTGTTTTTTTGCCGATACCAGGAATGCGGGTTAAAAGACCAACCTCTTGCATGGTCACTGCTTGCGCAAGATCATTCACCGACATACCCGACAAAATCGCCAACGCAGTCCGCGCACCAATACCGCTAATTTTGATCAACTCGCGAAACAGTTCGC
>JBJTXC010000391.1:0-24645 GCA_046082065.1 Burkholderiaceae bacterium | reverse complement strand
GTCGGGCTAAATAAAAGTCTCTGCGGCGATACGATGGCATCAAGACCGGGCCATGCTGCGCTGCAGAATGAAAATCCGCGCGGATTACCGCGCGCTTGGCGCTCAGCGCTTATCGAGTCGGTTATGATCTAGTGATAAGCCAAAGCAACAATTGGCCGTATTCCTCTAATAAATTATTGCGTCAGCGCCAAAATGGCGACCAACGCAAACCCAACAGATCGCCATGGTGGAGACAAACGAGCGGTCGGGAGAAACTTTTCCCCGGCTCATGTTGCAACACGCTGTCACGCGCGCGCATCGCCCTGCCTTCCGCGAGAAGGATCTGGGTATCTGGCAAACCATTACTTGGGCGCAAGCTGCAGAAGAAGTCAGAGATTTCGCCTGTGGCCTGGCGGAGCTTGGATTTCGCAGAGGGATGAATCTCGCCATTGTCGGTGACAACCGGCCCCGACTGTATATGGCGATGGCCGCAGCGCAATCTCTCGGTGGTATCGCCGTACCGCTCTATCAGGACGCGCCAGCGGCCGACATGGCCTACGTGCTGGAAAACGCGGGTATCGATTTCGCAGTCGTCGAAGATCAAGAGCAAGTTGATAAATTGCTCGAGGCACGCGCCACCGTACCCGGGCTATCGCACATCATCTACGACGACCCGCGGGGTTTGCGCAACTATGCTCAACCCGGGCTGCATGCGTTCGAGGGTGTGCAGGCACTTGGTCGCAGCCATCATCGCGATCACCCTGCCTTCTTTCAAAATGAAGTAAACGCTGGCCGGGCCGACGATATTGCAGTGATGCTTTACACCTCCGGCACCACCGGTCGGCCCAAGGGCGTTTGCCATTCTCATCGTGCGCTGATCACCACAGGCAACACACTGGCAGCGTTCGACCAAGTGTCGGCTGACGATGAAATCCTGTGCTACCTGCCGCTGGCTTGGGTCGGTGATTTTCTGTACTCCTACGCGCTATCGAATATTGTCGGGTTTTGCCTCAACTGCCCCGAGTCGCCAAGCACCGTTGGCACCGATTTGCGCGAGATCGGTCCGACCTATTACTTCGGCCCGCCACGCGTGTACGAGAACACGCTCACGCAAGTGATGATTCGTATTGAAGATGCCAGTGCGATCAAGCGTGCGATGTTCCATTACTTTATGAAAGTGGCGCGTCGTGCCGGCTTGAAGCTGCTCGATGGTCAAGGTGATGTATCACTGAGCGACCGTATGCTGTACGCACTGGGCGAGCTATTGGTCTATGGCCCGCTGAAGAATGTGCTGGGCATGTCGCGTATACGCGTGGCCTACACCGGCGGCGAAGCAATCGGGCCTGACTTGTTCGATTTTTATCGCTCGATCGGTACCAACCTCAAGCAACTGTATGGCATGACCGAGACCTGCGTCACGGTGTGCATGCAGCGCTCCGGCGATGTCAAGCTCGATACCGTTGGCAAGCCCATGCACGGCGTCGAAGTAAAGATTGCTGACAATGGCGAAGTACTGGTGCGCTCGCCGGGACTCATGATCGAGTATTACCAGCGCCCGCAAGACACCGCCGAAGCAATCGATGCTGAAGGCTACTTTCATACTGGTGATGCCGGCTTTTTCGATAACGATGGTCATCTGAAAATCATCGATCGCGCCAAAGATGTCGGTCGCATGGCAGACGGCACCCTATTTGCCCCGAAATATATCGAGAACAAGCTGAAGTTCTTCCCCTTCATCAAAGAAGCGGTGGCCTTCGGCGATGGCCGCACCGCCTGCAATGTATTCATCAATATCGACATGGAGGCAGTTGGCAACTGGGCCGAGCGCCGCAACTTGCCCTACAGCGGCTATGCTGATCTGGCTGGACAACAGGCGGTGTATGAATTGATTGCAGATTGCGTTGAGAAAGTAAACGCTGATCTGGCCAACGATACGCTGCTCTCGAACTCGCAAGTGCATCGCTTCTTAGTGCTGCACAAAGAGCTGGATCCGGATGATGATGAGCTGACCCGCACTCGCAAGGTGCGTCGTGGTTTCATTGCGCAAAAATACGCGGTGCTCATTGATGCGCTGTATGACGGCAAGCCGCGTCAGTACATAGAAACTCAAGTGAAATTCGAAGATGGTCGTGAAGGCATGATCTCGGCCGATCTGGAGATTCGTGACGTGAAGACTTTCAGCAGCGCTGCTGCGCGTCAGGCCGCATGATGCAAAACGCAAACAGCAATCGCCAGATTGGTGATGTGATTCTCGATCTGCGCAATATCTCGCTGTCGTTCGGCGGGGTGCGCGCACTGACCGATATCTCGTTTGATGTGCGCGAGCATGAAATTCGCGCCATCATCGGCCCCAACGGCGCCGGCAAAAGCTCGATGCTGAATGTGATCAACGGCGTCTATCGTCCGCAACAGGGTGAGATCATTTACCGCGGCGAGCACCGGCGCGACATGAATACCTACGCCGCTGCGAAGAGTGGTATCGCGCGTACCTTTCAGAATATTGCGCTGTTCCGTGGCATGTCGGTGCTGGATAACATCATGACCGGGCGCAATCTGAAAATGCGCTCGAATTTTCTGTTGCAGGCGTTATACCTCGGGCCTGCACAGCGCGAGGAAATCGAACACCGCGTCAAAGTGGAACAGGTGATTGATTTTCTCGAAATTCAACATATCCGCAAGACGCCGGTAGGCCGCTTGCCGTATGGCTTGCAAAAGCGCGTCGAGTTAGGCCGCGCACTCGCGGCTGAACCACAAATACTGCTACTCGACGAGCCGATGGCGGGCATGAACGTCGAAGAGAAACAAGACATGTCCCGCTTCATTCTGGATGTGAATGATCAGTTCGGCACCACCATTGTGCTGATCGAGCATGACATGGGCGTGGTGATGGACATTTCGGATCGCGTCGTGGTGCTCGACTACGGCAAAAAAATTGGCGACGGCACGCCGGATGAAGTCAGAAACAACCAGGAAGTGATTAATGCTTATTTGGGAGTAGCGCATTGAACATTAATTTCTTCTTTGAGGTATTGATCGGCGGCCTGCTGTCTGGCGTGATGTACGCGCTGGTAGCGCTGGGTTATGTGCTGATTTACAAAGCCTCCGGCGTATTCAATTTTGCGCAGGGCTCGATGCTGTTTTTTGCTGCACTGACCTGCGTCTCGATCACCGAATTTGGGTGGCCACTGTGGGTCGCTATTCTCGCGACCATGGCAGTGATGTGGGTGCTGGCGCTGTCCATCGAACGGGTGGTGCTGCGACCGCTGGTCAATCAATCGGAAATTTCATTATTCATGACGACGATTGGCCTGTCGTTTTTCATCGAAGGCCTGGCGCAGCTGCTATGGGGTGCCGAAGTAAAACGGCTGGATTTGGGCATCGAAGACGTGCCACTCGAAAGCCTGATGAACAACTTCAATATTCTGGTCTCGAAGTTTGACGTCACCTCGGCCGCAATATGTGCGCTGCTGGTCACCGCATTGGCATTATTCTTTTCGCGCACCTCGGTTGGTCGCGCGCTGCGTGCCGTCGCCGACGACCATCAAGCCGCACTCGCTGTCGGTATACCGCTGCAACAAATTTGGGGCATTGTCTGGGGCGTTGCAGGGTTTGTCGCGCTGGTCGCCGGCATGCTGTGGGGCGCGCGTAATGGTGTGCAGTTCTCGCTGACATTTGTCGCGTTGAAGGCGTTGCCAGTGCTGATTCTTGGTGGATTTACTTCGATACCTGGCGCGATCATCGGCGGCTTGATTATCGGCGCGTCCGAAAAATTGGCCGAGGTTTATATTGGCCCGTTTGTTGGCGGCGGCATCGAAGGATGGTTCCCCTATGTGCTTGCGCTGCTGTTTTTGCTTGTGCGGCCAGAGGGATTGTTTGGCGAGAAAATTATTCGCCGTGTGTAGATACTGAGTCTCACGTAGTGACGTGAAAATCGCGTCCCTGATACAGGCATTGCCTGGGCGCTGACAGCGTTAAAAAATACGGAAAGCCTATGCTTTACAGAGAAGCGGGACAATTCAAAACCAGCTACGCCACAGACGGGCAGATCTTACCGATTCGTCAAGACCGCATCGGCATCGCGATCTTGCTGCTGATCGCTTTTGTATTGATACCGCAATTTGCGACGCCGTATCTGCTATCGGCCATCTTGGTGCCATTCTTAATTTTCTCACTGGCGGCGCTCGGTCAAAATATTTTGACGGGGTACGCCGGCCAAGTATCGCTTGGCTCGGCTGCGTTTATGGCGGTGGGCGCTTTCAGTGCCTACAATTTTGTACTGCGCGTGCCCGGCATGCCGATTTTGGTGGCATTTATTCTGGGCGGTGTGTGCGCCGCCGCAGTTGGTATTGTGTTTGGCCTGCCATCACTGCGGGTGCGCGGTTTTTATCTTTCAGCGTCTACCTTAGCCACGCAGTTCTTCGTCGTGTGGGCGCTCACCAAGATACGCTGGTTTACCAACTACTCATCCTCCGGCGTGATCACCGCGCAGCAGATCAACCTATTGGGCTATCACTTTGACACGCCAGAGTTGAAGTATCTGTTGGTGCTTGGGGTCGTCAGCGTGCTGGCCTTGGCAGCAAAAAATATGGTGCGCTCGAATATCGGGCGCTGCTGGATGGCGATTCGCGATATGGATGTGGCGGCAGAGGTGATTGGTATTCGTCAGCTGCATACGAAACTGCTTGCGTTCGCCGTCAGCTCGTTTTTCTGCGGCGTGGCGGGTGCGCTGTATGCCTACGCTTACTTGGGCACGGTGGAACCTGAAGCCTACAGCCTGGATCTGTCGTTCCGAATTTTGTTCATGGTGATGATCGGCGGCCTCGGCTCTATTCTTGGCTCATTTCTCGGGGCCGGTTTTATTGTGCTGCTACCGATCGTGTTGAATTATCTGGCGCACATGCTGCGCATTTCAACGGCAGTGGCGTCAAATGTTGAGCTGATGGTGTTTGGCGCGATGATCATTTTCTTCTTGATTGTCGAGCCGCTCGGCTTGGCGAGGCTATGGCAGATCGCAAAGGAAAAGCTTCGGTTGTGGCCTTTCCCGCACTAATCGTTTTTACGTTCAACTAGGAGGACAGCATGAAGTTGATTAAATCCTTGCTGCTGAGCGCTGCGTTGCTCAGTGCCAGTACGTTTGCTTGGGCGCAGGAGCAGTACGTGCCGCTGCTGTCGTACAGGGTCGGGCCTTATGGCTCGAACGGCACCTCGTTTTACGGTGCCATGATCGACTATATGAACCTGGTCAATTCCAACGGCGGCATCAACGGCGTCAAGCTGGTGTGGGAAGAGTGCGAGACCGAGTACAACCCTTCACGCGGTGTCGAGTGCTACGAGCGACTGAAAGGCAAGGCCACGATTGTCGAGCCACTATCGACCAGTATCGCGTACGGCATTCTTGATCGGGTCAGCAAAGACAAGATACCGATGACCACGCTGGGCTATGGACGCTCGGATGCCGCCAACGGCAAGGTATTCCCATGGGTGTTCCCGCTCATTACCAACTACTGGAATCAAGCCGCTTCCATGGTGGTCTATCTCGGCGAGAAGTCGGGCGGCATGGACAAGCTCAAAGGTAAAAAAATCGTCCACCTGTACCACGACTCCGCCTATGGCAAGGAGCCGCTGCCGGTGCTTGAGGCAGAAGCAGCTAAGTGGGGCTTCGAGCTGGTGAAGATACCAATTACGCCACCGGGTAACGAGCAGCAGTCGCAGTGGCTGCAGATTCGTCAAGCGAACCCTGACTACGTCATCATGTGGACTTTTGGTGTCATGAGCGCGGTGGGCTTGAAGACAGCGCAGCGCAACGGCTTCCCGCGCGAGAAGATGATTGGCGTGTGGTGGGCCGGCTCTGAGGAAGATACCGAACCCGCTGGTGACGCGGCCAAAGGTTTCCAGACCATGAGCTTCACCACGCCGGGCGATTTCCCGTTGCTGGAAGAAATTCAAAACAAGCTGTACAAAAACGGCAAAGGCAGTCTGAAAGAGCTCGATCGCGTCGGTAACGTGATGTACGTCCGCGGCTTAGTCGCTACCGTGCTGATGGTCGAGGCGATGCGTAATGCGCAAGCCAAGTACGGCAAAGGCAAGCCGCTGAATGGCGAGCAGGTGCGTTGGGGTCTCGAGAACTTGAATGTGGATCGCGCGCGCCAGAAAGAGCTTGGCATTGAAGACATCTTCCCGCCAATCAAAACCTCTTGTAATGATCATGAAGGCTCTGGTGCGGTGAAAGTTGTGCAATGGGATGGCAAGAAATGGTTCGCTGTCTCCAAAAACTGGATCACCGGCGATAAAGCGCTGGTGCGCAAGCTACTGGAAGACACCTCCGCCGCCTATGCAAAAGAAAAAGGCATAACGCCGGCTTGCATGAAGTAATCACAACAGCGCGACTGACATGAGCACTCCTTCCATCCTCACCGTCAACAACATCGAGGTGATTTACGACCACGTCATCTTGGTGCTGAAGGGTGTCTCGTTGTCAGTCCCGCGCGGCAAAATCGTCGCGCTGATGGGTGCCAACGGCGCTGGTAAATCCACCACGCTGAAATCGATCTCCACCTTGCTCCGTGGCGAGCGCGGCGATGTGACCAAGGGCAGCGTGGTCTTCAATGGCGAGCGTATTGATCAGCTAACGCCGAACGCGCTGGTCAAACGCGGCCTGTCGCAAGTCATGGAAGGACGTCACTGCTTTGGTCACCTGACAATCGAAGAAAATTTATTGACCGGGGCATACACCCGTAAGCTCGGCCGCGCCCAGCTCAAAGAGGAACTGGAGCGGGTGTATCACTATTTTCCGCGCCTGAAGCAGCGCCGTACCTCGCTCGCAGGCTATACCTCGGGCGGCGAGCAGCAGATGTGCGCGATAGGCCGAGCGCTGATGGGCAAGCCGACCATGATTCTGCTCGACGAGCCCTCGATGGGTTTAGCGCCTCAGATTGTTGAAGAAATTTTCGAAATCGTGCGTGACCTCAATAAGCGCGAGCAGGTGTCTTTTCTGCTGGCAGAACAAAACACGACTGTCGCGCTGCGCTACGCAGATTTCGGCTATATCCTGGAAAACGGTCGCGTCGTGATGGAAGGTGAAGCAAGCGAACTGGCGACGAATGAAGACGTGAAAGAGTTTTATCTTGGCGTTTCTGGCGCAGGACGCAAGAGCTTCCGCGACATGAAGTTTTATCGTCGCCGCAAGCGCTGGCTAGCCTGATCGGTAGCCGCTGCCAAACCCCACTTGCATAGTTTAAGCGCGTGTTTTTATACCTCCGGCGGCGGCTTGCGCGCCGACACTAGCGCATTCTTGGAGATACAATGGCTAAGCTTTCTGACTCTCTCGAGTCCAATGATCCTTCGGCGCGTGAACAAGCGCTGTTTGCTGCGCTTCCGTCGCTGCTAACGCGCGCCCTGCAAGCGCCCGGATGGTCAGATATCTTGCGGGGTGTGAACGCGGGCGACATCAACAACCGCGCGGCGCTAGCGCAGTTGCCGGTGACCCGAAAGTCTTCGCTGAAAGAGCTGCAGCAGACCAAACCACCCTTCGGTGGGCTGAACACGACACCCACCGCGCAGCTATCGCGCATCTTCATGTCGCCCGGTCCGATTTTTGATCCTGAGGGCCGCGGCGCTGACTGGTGGCGCTACGCGCGGCCTTTGCATGCGCTCGGTGTGCGACGCGGTGACCTGATCCAAAATTGTTTTGCCTATCACTTCACACCAGCAGGCTTAATGGTAGAAGGCAGCGCTGCGCATTTGGGCTGCCCGGTCATTCCTGCCGGTAGTGGGCAGACCGAGATGCAGGTACAGGCAATGCAATTACTTAGACCAAAGGTCTATGTCGGCACGCCCTCCTTCTTAAAAATCATCATCGAAAAAGCACAGGAAATGGGCGCGGATATTTCTTCGCTACAGATGGCACTGGTGGGTGCCGAAGCACTGCCGCCCTCCTTGCGGCAATGGCTGAATGAGCATGGTGTGCCGTTCGTACTGCAAACCTATGGCTCGGCTGATATCGGCAACATCGCCTATGAGGCTCTCACCGATGGCAAAGTGAATCCGGGTATGGTGCTGGATGAGACGCTGCTGCTGGAGATTGTGCGGCCTGGCACCGGTGATCCGGTGGCAGATGGCGAGGTGGGCGAGATTGTGATCACCTCGTTCAATCCCGACTACCCGCTGATCCGTTTCGCGACCGGCGATATGTCGGCAGTGATGGGCGGTGTATCTCCATGTGGCCGCACCAACACCCGCATCAAAGGCTGGATGGGACGCGCTGATCAAACCACCAAAGTGCGCGCTATGTTCGTCCATCCCTCGCAAATTGCCGATATCGTCAAGCGCCACCCGATCATCAAAAAAGCGCGCCTCGTTGTATCAGGCGAAATGGCCAATGACGAGATGACCCTGCACTGCGAGGTTGAGCATGTGGATGCGTCACTACCGGAAGTCGAAGCCATCATTGCCTCAATTCGTGATGTCACCAAGCTGCGCGGCGATGTAAAGCTGCAAGCTGTTGGTAGCTTGCCGAATGATGGCAAGGTGATCGAAGACGCGCGTAGTTATCAATAATCATCATGGAGTCGTGACATGCGCTTGCCCGCCGCCCTGCAGCATCTGAGTTTGCCCGTAATCGGTGCGCCCTTATTCATCGCCAGTTGTCCGGCACTGGTCATCGAGCAGTGCAAAGCAGGCGTGGTCGGGTCATTCCCGGCCCTGAACGCGCGCCCCGCCGAGATGCTGGATCAATGGCTGCAACAAATTGAGCAAGCGCTCTCGCAGCACCGCGCTGCCCATCCGGACGCAGTGATCGGTCCGATTGCGGTGAACCAGATCGTGCACCAATCAAACGATAGGCTGGCGCACGATGTTGAAGTCTGCGTCAAGCACCGGGTTCCGGTCATCATCTCTTCGTTACGTGCGCCACCCAAAGAAATGCTGGATGCGATTCATAGCTACGGCGGTGTCGTTCTGCACGACGTGATCTCTATCCGTCACGCGCACAAAGCGCTTGAGGCTGGAGTTGATGGCTTGATTTTGGTGGCCTCCGGCGCAGGCGGGCATGCGGGTGGGCTGTCACCGTTCGCGCTGGTGGGCGAGGTGCGCAAGTTCTTCGACGGCCCTATCGCCTTGTCCGGCTCGATCGCCAATGGCGACGCCATTCTTGCGGCACAAGCGATGGGTGCTGATTTTGCCTATATCGGCTCGCGCTGGTTAGCGACACAAGAGGCCAATACCAGTGAGGGCTACCGACAAGCTATTGTCGAATCAAGCGCAGCCGATATCGTGTACACCAATTTGTTTACTGGCGTGCACGGCAACTACCTAAAAAAATCTATCACGAACGCCGGCCTTGATCCCGATAATCTGCCTGAAGCTGATAAATCAAGCATGAACTTCTCCAGCGCCAGCGGCGCCAAAGCCTGGCGTGATATCTGGGGCGCAGGACAAGGCGTGGGCTTGATGGAAGATGTGCCCACTGTAGCCGAGGTGGTCACGCGTTTGAAACGCGAATACGCCGATGCGCGACAGCGCGTGATGGACACTTCATTCCCGCGCTGAGCAGCTCAACCAGTTACATCAGCGCAGGCTCAGCGAGGCGAGGTATTTTTTAGCGATTTGGCTCGCTATCGACTAAGAATTCATTCTCGATGATCGCGGCGCCAGCCCGCCGCAACTGCGTGATCACCCAATGCGCAAGGTAGATCGTGCCGTAATTCATGTAGTTGCGGTTTGCGGCAGTAACCAACGGCACCTTGGAAAGCAGTTCGGGAACTTCGGTCAGCTTGATGCGCTGGCGCTCCATTAATAAAAACTTCAGCAGCACCTTGATACCGTGCTGCGCGTTCCGCTTTGGGTCTTCTTCCAAATAAGCGATTCGAGAGTAGGCCTCGCGTAATGCTGCCTTGACGTCAGTGAACGGGCGGCCGTGCCCTGGAATAACAAGCGCCGGCGATAGGTCATCGATCAGGTCGAGTGTCGCCCGCACTTCCTTGAAGCCACCGTAGCCATCCAGCGCTGGAAACACGACACCGAAACCTTTCTCCCACAGCGCATCGGCCGAGATCAGAATGCCATCGGCCCGATTGAAAAGTACATATCCATAAGGATGGTGTCCGGCAGCGTACAAGGCTTGCCACTGCATATCGCCCATTTCAATGAAATCGCCGGGATGTACTGCCCCATCTGCATGAAATTCCTCGCATTGCTGCCCTGTTGCAGCAAATGTTGGCTTCATTCGCGACCAATTATTGACCCTCGAAAATTCCGCAGCAGGCACGTGGGTGAGTACGGCCGGGTAGTGCTGCTGCAATATTCGATTGCCGCCGCAATGATCGGAATGCAGATGGGTGTTGTAGATCGCATCCAAAGGTCGATCTTTCAGCAGGTGCTGCACCAGTGCCAGCGTTTGCTGCTGGTGCGTGCAATAGCCTGTATCGACAATGACTGTACGGTGCGGGCCGCTGAACAGCACATTATTCGACGAGAGCCAGCCGCGCTCAAGAACATGCATGGACGGTGGCAGCTTCATGGTAGGTGTCGGTAGGTCGTACTGAAGGTGAGATACATGAGTCGGTGTTGTACGGGTGGCTTGGTGGCGGTCTAGGTTTGTGTTCGACGGCTCTCAAGCGCGATCCAGATATGTCTTTTACGCTCCTCGGTTGCCATGCCCCATTCGATGATTTCTTCGATCGTGCGCAAGCAGCCGGTGCAAAGCCCGGTTTGCGCATGCATGACACAGACCCCGATACACGGCGTCGGTAGCAGACCACTGTGCGTTCTTGGGTCAAACACCGGGCGAGCCTCCGTCACGGTTTTAGCTTTGCGCGCGCTGCTTCTTTTCGTCGAGCTTGGCGTTGAACTTGTCGGTGATGACGACCGCGCGCTCATGCTCGCCCTCGCTGATCTTGTCGTGACCATCCCAGGCTTCCACCCGAAAACGAACCCGGCGTCCCTCGACCGCGATTAATTCGCCACGCACCGTCATGGTCAGGCCCGGTGGCGTTGCTGCCAGATGCGAAAAGCTCACGTGCGTACCCAGACTTTGCTCGGCCGGCCAATCGAGATAAGGCATGATGGCGCGCGCACAAGCCAACTCCATCAATCCCACCATGTAACCCGTGGCCAATACTTCCGGCATATCGCGTGCGAACTCGATATGCTCGCCGTACAACGCTGGCACCACCGAACGCGGCGGTATGGTGGTTTGCCATTCGAAACGAAGGCCGGGTTTCAGGGTGTCTTTCATGCAGTAAGCTCCGAAGTGCGACGCGCAGCAATTGCATTACCCGCGCGACTGGTCGATGGCCGACCAAGATGTTTTGAAATGAATTGCCCCGCATCGATAACCGCATTGATATCGACTCCTGTAGAAATACCCAGACCATCGAGAAGATACAACACGTCCTCTGTCGCTACATTGCCTGTTGCGCCTTTTGCATACGGACATCCGCCAAGCCCCGCTACCGAAGCATGGAAAATACTGACACCCACATTGAGTGCCGCATAAATGTTTGTCAGCGCTTGGCCGTAGGTGTCATGAAAATGCCCCGCCAATTGAGACAGCGGAAATTCTTTAGCAACACGATCGAATACCTGCTGGACCTTAGACGCTGTACCGACACCGATCGTGTCTGCAATATCAATCTCGTCACAACCCAAATCACGTAGTCGCGCGACCACATCGGCTACTGCGGCAGGACTCACCTCGCCTTGATACGGACAACCGAGCGCGCAACTGACGCTGCCGCGCAAGCGTAGGGTGTGTTTCTTGGCAGCGGTGGCGACTTCACGAAACCGTTCAATTGATTCGGCAATCGAGCAGTTGATATTTTTTTGCGAGAATGCCTCGGACGCAGCGCCGAAGATCACGACTTCGTCAGCATGTGCCGCGAGTGCTGCATCGAAACCTTTCATGTTCGGCACCAGGGCCGAGTAAAGTGTCTCTGACCGACGTGTGATGGTGGCCATCAGCTCTGTCGACGTGGCCATTTGCGGTACCCATTTAGGCGACACAAACGAGGCGGCTTCGATATTGGGAAAGCCGGCCGCCGACAAACGATTGACTAACTCGCGCTTGACCTCAACCGGAATGGTTTGCTTTTCATTTTGCAAGCCATCGCGCGGACCGACTTCGACCAATTTGACTTGAGTTGGCAGACTCATCTCAGCCGCCCTCCACAACAAACGATAGCAACTGCGCGCCTTCCGCGACTTGATCACCGACGGCGTAGTTCAGCGACGCCACCGTGCCGTTGGCAGGTGCGCTGATGGTGTGCTCCATTTTCATCGCTTCCATGATCAACAGCGGCGCACCTTGGGTGACTTGTTCGCCCGCACTCACCATGAGCTGCACGATCTTGCCCGGCATCGGCGCGGTCAAGCGGCCGCCCTCTGCCTCATGCTCACCGGCATGCGCAATCGGATCGCTCCATTGCAGCACGCGATGCTGGCCCTGCCAGAACACATGAAAGCGATCACCCTCGCGAATAACGCGGCCCGCAATCGGTTGTTGCGCGAGCTGCAGCGATACGGTCGCGCCATGAATTGCGATATCCGTCAGCATCCATGGCTGTGATTGGTAAGTCATACACCAGCCATCCCGCTGATAGTCGAGCGCGAGTTGATGAGCTTGCTCGTCGCAGTCGAAGCGCAAATCACGACGATAGCTGCCATTCAAGCGCCACCCGTGCGGTGAATCCCAAGGGTCAGATCCCGCCCGCTCAGGCAGCGCTAATTTGGCGACCCACAAAGCGGCCATCGCGACAGGAAATGTTGCTGGCGCAGGAAACAACGCGTCATGGTGCCGCTCAATTAAACCGGTATCCAGATCGGCTGATGTGAACGCGTTAGTCGCGATCAGTCGCTGCAGAAAGCTGACATTGGTCGCCGGACCGACAATTTCGATCGCCTGTAGCGCTTGCTGCATGCGCGCGAGCGCTTGCGCACGATCGTGACCATGTACGATCAGCTTGGCAATCATCGGATCGTAATACGGAGTGATGGCATCGCCCTGCCGGACCGCCGCATCAATTCGTACTGCACCCTGCGTGAATGAGACGGCATCAGGCCACTGGACATGCTGCAACCTGCCGATCGATGGCAGAAAACCTTTTTCAGGGTTCTCGGCATAAATTCGCGCCTCGATCGCATGACCCTGAATTTGCAAATCGCTCTGCTGCAGTGGTAACGGCTCGCCGGCAGCAACACGAAGCTGCCACTCGACCAGATCGGTGCCGGTAACCATCTCAGTCACCGGATGCTCGACCTGTAGCCGCGTATTCATCTCCATGAAATAAAAACTGCCATCTTGGTTGGCGATGAATTCCACCGTACCCGCGCCAACATAAGCCACCGCGCGCGCTGCATTCACCGCGGCCTCGCCCATCGCTTGCCGCCGCGCAGCGCTCATACCCGGCGCGGGCGCCTCTTCCAATACCTTCTGATGCCGACGCTGTACCGAGCAATCGCGCTCGAACAAATGGACGAAATTGCCGTGGGTATCCGCAAATACCTGAATTTCGATATGCCGTGGCCGCTGCAAGTATTTCTCAACCAGCACGCGATCGTCGCCAAAGCTATTGATGGCTTCACGCTGACAGGACGTCAACGCCGCCTCGAAGTCTTCACTGCGCTCGACGATACGCATACCTTTACCACCGCCACCCGCACTGGCTTTCAATAACACCGGGTAACCGATCGCGTCAGCTTGCTCGCGCAGGAATTTTGGCTGTTGCTGTTCGCCGTGATAGCCGGGCACCAAAGGCACCTTGGCCTTTTCCATCAGCGCCTTGGCGGCTGACTTGGAACCCATCGCGCGAATCGCTGACGCCGGTGGCCCGATGAATACCAAACCCTCAGCTTGACACGCGCTGGCAAAGGCCTCGTTCTCGGATAAAAAACCGTAGCCCGGGTGAATCGCTTCGGCGCCTGTGTCACGCGCGGCCGTAATGATGCGCTCTATTTGCAGATAACTCTCTTTGGCGGGGGCGGGGCCAATCAATACGCTTTCATCACACATCGCCACATGCTGCGCATGCGCATCGGCCTGCGAGTACACCGACACCGTGCGTATACCCAGTCGCCGCGCTGTCGCAGCGACTCGGCAGGCAATCTCACCGCGATTAGCGATCAGAATTTTTTTGAACATGCTGACTGTCCCGTTTATTTCATTCTTTTAGAAGTCTAAAACTTTGAGTGTCACGTCACCCAGCAACTCAATTTCTTCATCCGACACCACATACGGCGGCATCCAGTACACCGTGTTGCCGATCGGTCGTAGCAGCAATTCATTCTTCAAGGCTTCAGAAAAAAACCACCTCGAAAACCCAACATCCCTATCAGACTGAACATCGAAGGCGCAGATCATGCCGGTCTGTCGCGCATTGCTCACGCGCGGATGCGCGGCCACACGCGTCAGCGCTTCGCCGAGTTTTTTTGCCCGGTGCTGATTGTTTGCCAGCACATCGTCTTCATCAAAAATATCCAGCGTTGCCAGTGCTGCGCGGCAGGCCAGCGGATTGCCGGTGAAGGAATGCGAGTGCAAAAATGCGCGTGCAATATCGGGATGATAAAAAGCCTGATAGATCTCATCCGTTGTCATCACCAACGACAGCGGCAAGTAGCCGCCACTGATTCCCTTGCTCAGACAGATAAAGTCGGGCCAGATCGCGGCCTGTTCACACGCAAAAAAACTTCCGGTACGGCCACAACCCACCGCGATTTCATCCGCAATCAGATGCACTGAAAATTCATCACATAGGCGACGCAAATCACTTAAGTAGCCGGGTGCATACATCGCCATACCACCCGCGCATTGCACCAAGGGCTCGACAATCACTGCCGCAATTTGATCTGCGCGGCGCGCCAGCAATGTTCGCATGGCGGTGATGGCTTCTGCCTCGCCGATCGTCGCCGGTGATGCCACCACATGCGCACGACGATACATGCCGCCATACGCCTCAGTGAACAAAGGCACATCGGTCACGCCGAGCGCGCCAACTGTCTCACCATGGTAGCTGCCGCTTAAGCAGACAAATTCTTGTTTGTGCGCATGCCCCGCATTGCGCCAGGCATGAAAACTCATTTTCAGCGCAATTTCGACTGCCGAGGCACCATCGGAAGCAAAAAAACAGTGGCGCAGCGCGTGATGCGTTTTGGCTGCTAGCCTTTCAGACAGTTGCACAACCGGTGCATGCGTGAATCCCGCCAGCATGGCGTGCTCGAGTTTTTCAAGCTGATCTGTCAGTGCAGCATTAATGCGCGCATTGGCATGGCCAAATAAATTCACCCACCATGAGCTGACTGCATCCAGATAACGTCGGCCTTCATAGTCAAACAACCACGCGCCCTTGCCATGACTGATGGCGAGCAGTGGCAGCGTTTCATGATGCTGCATTTGCGTACAAGGGTGCCAGACGCTGGCCAGGCTGCGTGTCACCCAATCGGACTGTACAAGTTGATTCATGAGATGCCGATTTACATTCTGAACAGACCAAACTTGGTCTCGGCAATCGGCGCATTCAGCGCCGCCGACAAACCGAGTGCAAGTACCGTACGCGTATCTGCCGGGTCGATCACGCCGTCGTCCCACAAGCGCGCGCTGGCGTAGTAGGGATGGCCCTGGTGCTCGTATTGGGCGCGAATCGGTGCTTTGAACTGTGCTTCTTCTTCGGCGCTCCAACTGCCGCCTTTGGCTTCAATGCCATCACGCTTGACTGTAGCCAGCACCGACGCTGCCTGTTCACCACCCATCACCGAGATACGCGCATTGGGCCACATCCACAGCATGCGGGGTCCGAACGCACGGCCGCACATGCCGTAGTTACCCGCACCAAAACTACCGCCAATAATCACAGTGAATTTTGGTACCTGAGCAGTTGCCACAGCAGTGACCATCTTTGCGCCGTGGCGCGCGATGCCTTCATTCTCGTATTTGCGGCCAACCATGAAGCCGGTAATGTTCTGCAAAAACACCAGCGGGATTTTTCGCTGGCAGCACAGTTCGATGAAGTGCGCGCCTTTTTGTGCTGATTCGGAAAACAGAATGCCGTTATTGGCAACGATGCCAATCGGCATGCCGTGTAAATGCGCGAAGCCACACACCAAAGTGCTGCCAAAGCGAGCCTTGAATTCGTCAAATTCGCTGGCGTCGACCAGACGTGCGATCACCTCACGCACATCGAAAGGCTTGCGTGTATCGGTCGGAATCACACCATACAGCTCACTGGTGTCGTACTTCGGTGCGATCGGCTCGCGGCGTGCGAGCGATGCTGGCTTACTGCGATTCAGATTGCCGACGATAGTGCGCGCAATCGCCAGTGCGTGTGTATCGTCTTGCGCAAGATGGTCTACTACACCCGATAAACGCGTGTGTACATCACCGCCGCCCAAATCTTCAGCGCTCACTTCTTCGCCGGTGGCCGCCTTCACCAAGGGCGGACCGCCCAGAAAAATCGTGCCCTGGTTTTTTACGATGATGGATTCATCACTCATGGCCGGCACATAGGCTCCGCCCGCAGTGCACGAGCCCATCACGACCGCAATTTGCGGTATGCCTTGCGCCGACATATTGGCCTGATTGAAAAAAATTCGGCCAAAGTGATCACGATCGGGAAATACATCATCCTGATTCGGCAAGTTTGCTCCACCCGAATCCACCAAATAAATACACGGCAGATTGTTTTGCTGAGCGATCTCCTGTGCACGCAAATGCTTCTTGACCGACATTGGATAGTAAGTGCCGCCCTTCACCGTAGCGTCATTACACACAATCACGCACTCCTGGCCTTTGACGCGACCGATACCCGTGATCACACCCGCGGATGGCGCCGCGTTGTCGTACATCTCGAATGCAGCCAGTTGCGAGAATTCGAGAAACGGTGCGCCGGGGTCGAGTAACTGATTGACGCGCTCGCGTGGCAGCAGCTTGCCGCGCGCCACATGTTTGGCACGTGCCTGTTCGCCACCGCCTAAAGCAATACGCTCGCAATGCGCGCGCAAATCATCGACCAGTGCCTGCATCGCGGCGGTATTGGCAGCAAACTCCGGCGAACGCGGATTGAGCTTGGATTCAATCACCGGCATCTGGGTGGTCTCCGTTTACGATTTCTCTTGGGATGGCTTCTGGAATTCGCCATCGACATAAAACCACAAGCCATCTTCGCGCACAAAGCGGCTGGTCTCTTCCAGCCTGTGTCCTTTACCCGCGACACGGCAGCGCGCGACAAAGCTGACTGTTGCTGTGTCGTCGTCCTGTGTCACTGCACGCACCTCCAGTCCGAGCCATTTCATGCCGGGGTCGGTCACGCTCTCTTGCGGACGGGTGGACGGATGCCATGTCGCTTTCAAATAATTTTCGGCGCCAGTGACATACGCGCTGTAACGCGAGCGCATCAGCTTCTCGGGTGTATCTGCCACCGCCGTGCCGGCCAGATAAGGCCCGCAACAGCTATGAATGTGCTTGCCGCCACAAGGGCAGGGCGTGTGATTGTGATTCATCAGGCCAGCGCGCGCGCAATCAAGATCTTTTGTATGTCACTGGTGCCTTCATAAATCTGGCAGACCCGCACGTCGCGATAAATACGCTCGACCGGAAAGTCAGATAAATAGCCGTAACCGCCATGAATCTGCAGCGCGTCGCTACATACTTTTTCTGCCATCTCACTGGCGAACAGCTTGGCCATGGCGGCTTCTTTCAAACAGGGTAGTCCGGCATCTTTCATACTCGCTGCATGCCACACCAGTTGCCGCGCCGCGTCGATTTGCATGGCCATCTCGGCCAGCTTGAACTGAACTGCCTGATGCTCGAACAAGGGCTTGTCGAAACTCTCGCGATCTTTGGCGTAGTTGAGTGCGGCATCAAATGCAGCGCGCGCCATACCAATCGCTTGCGCTGCGATACCAATACGACCACCTTCCAAACCCGACAAGGCAATTTTGTAACCCATGCCCTCTTCACCAATACGATTGGCCTCAGGTATGCGGCAATCGTCGAACACAATCTGCGCGGTGTCGGAAGCATGTTGGCCCAGCTTTTCTTCCACGCGCGCGACCACATAACCAGGCGAATTAGTCGGCACCCAAAATGCGCTGATACCGCGCTTGCCCGCATCCTTGTCGGTGACCGCCATCACAATGCAGACATCCGCATTTTTGCCGCTGGTAATGAATTGCTTCACGCCATTCAGCACGTAATGGTCACCATCGCGTCGCGCTGTGGTGCGTAACGCCGAGGCATCACTGCCGGCATGTGGCTCGGTTAGCGCAAACGCGCCCAACATATCACCGCTGGCGAGCGGTCTTAACCACTGCGCTTTTTGTGCATCATTTGCATAGCTCAGGCCGATGCTGCAGACCGGGCAGTTATTGACCGAGATGATCGTCGACGTACCACCATCACCCGCCGCAATTTCCTCGATCACGATCGCCAGTGCCAGATAGTCCAAGCCCGCGCCGCCGTAGGCTTCTGGTACCGCCACACCAAACGCGCCAAGCTGCGCCAGCTGTTTTAGTGCCTCACGTGGAAAATAACGCTCGCGATCCCAGGTTGCGGCATGCGGCAGCAATTGCTGCTGCGAGAACTCACGCAGCGCATCGCGAATCATTTGATGCTGTTCGGACAGAATCATTGGGTACCGGCGAATTAATTGCCTTGGCTTACACCATCTCGATAGCGACCGCAGTGGCCTCGCCACCCCCGATGCACAGCGACGCAACCCCGCGCTTGCCTCCGGTTTTTTTCAATGCGCCAAGCAGCGTGACGATAATGCGCGCGCCTGATGCGCCGATCGGATGGCCGAGGGCGCAAGCACCGCCATGAATATTGATTTTGTCGTGAGCGATGCCGTGATCATGCATGGCCGCCATGGCGACTGCCGCAAAGGCTTCATTCACCTCGAACAAATCAACGCTGCCGGTTGACCAGCCCGTTTTATCGTAGATTTTTTGTATTGAGCCAACCGGTGCAGTAGTAAACCAGTTCGGTGCTTGCGAGTGACGGCTGTGCGCGACGATGCGCGCGATCGGTGTGACCGACATTGCTTTGGCAGTGGATTCACGCATCAGCACCAGTGCCGCTGCGCCATCATTAATCGACGATGACGATGCGGCAGTGATGGTGCCGTCTTTCTTGAAAGCGGGCTTGAGCGCGCTGATTTTTTCCGGCTTGGCTTTCAGCGGGCCTTCATCTTTGGTGATCACCACATCACCGCCCTTGCCAGACACAGTGACGGGAGCAATCTCCCAATCGAACGCGCCGCTGGTGCTCGCCGCTTGTGCGCGTTTGACCGAGGCGATGGCGTAATCGTCTTGTTGCTCGCGAGTGAATTGATACTTGGCTGCGCAGTCTTCGGCATAGGTGCCCATGGAACGCCCGCGTTCATAGGCATCTTCCAAACCATCGAGCATCATGTGGTCATAGATCGTGGCGTGCCCGATGCGATAACCACCGCGCGCTTTGGGAATCAAATACGGCGCGTTGGTCATCGACTCCATACCGCCCGCCACGACCACGCTGTTGGTGCCCGCCACCAGTGAATCAAAACCATAAATGGTGGCCTGCATCGCCGAGCCACACATCTTTGATAGCGTCACCGCACCTGCCGACACCGGCACGCCCGCTTTAATTGCGGCTTGTCTCGCCGGCGCCTGACCTTGCCCTGCCATCAGGCAATTACCAAAGATCACTTCATCCACCGCATCTGCCGCCACGCCGGCACGCTCAAGCGCAGCTCGAATTGCAACCGCGCCTAAATCTGCTGCGGCCAGCGCTGCGAAGTCGCCCTGAAAGGCACCCATCGGCGTGCGCGCCGCACCCACAATCACAATCGGATCTTGCATCGTTATCTCCTGGTATCAAGCCGCCTGCATGGCCGAGGCGCTCGCGCCTTGCTGATGAATAAAACGAGTCTCTTGCGGGTAAGGGAATACATCCTCCACCTGACCATCGAGAATGCGGGTTTTCTTTTGACGCCAGTATTCAGCGGTCAGCAAATCTGCATGGTGCTGCATGAAATACTTCCGCACTTTGGTATTACCGAGCAAGAAAACACTGAACTGCTCCGGGAATACATCATTCTTTGTAACTGAATACCATGGCTCGCTCGCCATCTCGTCTTCTTCATTGCGCGGCGGTGGTATGTCGCGGAAATTACAGTCAGTGATGTATTCGATTTCATCGTAGTCATAAAACACCACGCGGCCCTGACGAGTGACCCCGAAATTTTTGTACAGCATATCGCCCGGAAAAATATTCGCCGCCACCAGATCCTTGATGGCATTACCGTATTCGCGCACACCATGCTCCATCTTTGCTTCGTCACCCGCCGCTTCAGCTTCAGTCAGCCAGATGTTCAACGGTGTCATGCGACGTTCGATGTATAAATGGCGCACGATGACTTGATCGTTTTCTTCTTCGATCAGCGAGGGCGCGACTTCTTTTAGCTCATCCAGCAACTCATCCGGAAAGCGCGCACGCGGAAACGCAACATTCGAATACTCGAGCGTATCTGCCATTCTGCCGACACGGTCGTGGTACTTCACCAGCAAATATTTTTCCTTGACGAGCTCACGGGTGGTTTCCTTGGGCGCCGGAAAATGATCTTTGATGACTTTGAACACATAAGGAAAAGACGGTAATGCAAACACCACCATCACCAAACCACGAATACCCGGGGCAATCGCAAAGTTGTCGGACGAGTGCGCGAGGTGATGCAAGAAGTCGCGGTAGAACGCCGCCTTGCCTTGTTTTTGCAAACCGAGAATGGTGTAGATCTCGCTGCGTGGTTTGCTGGGCATAATCCCATGCAAGAAGTTGACGTAGGCGGATGGCACTTCCATATCCACCATGAAGTAGGCACGCGTGAACGAGAACAGCAAGGTAATCTGACTCGGGTCAGTCAGTAATGCATCGATGAACAATGCGCCCGAACGATTGTGCAGCACGGGAATCACAAAGCCGTGACTCTGGCTACCGTTGACCAGCTTGCCGACCAAGTACGCGCCCTTGTTGCGCAGGAAAGGTGACGACAGCATCTGCAACTGATAGTTGGCTTCCTGCTTCTCGTTACCAGGCAATGCATTCAATCGTGCCTCAACCAAGGCCAGGTCATGCTCGAGATCGGCAAATTCACCTGCAAACTGAAAATTCGTGACCATGCGGCGGAGGGCTTCGCGCATGCCATCTTTCGCTGGATAGTAAACGCGGTACGCTGGCGTAGTCTCGCGCGGCTCGATGTATTCAGTCGAAATGGTGGGCCAGACAAAGATAAAGTCGTTGTTGAAATAAGTACGGTGCAAAATACTGCAACACACCGAGTTGAAAAATGTCTCCGCAAGTTCTGGTTGGCGATGCTCGGTCAACATGCCGATATAGTGCAGCTTGACTTCACGCCAAACGGTATCAGTTAGCTCGTCTTGGGCGTACTCATCTTCGAGTAGCTGTACGCACTCTTGTACACGCCGGTCATAAAAAGCGATACGCTCGCGCGCCTCGGCTTGCGCTGTTGTCCATGTCAGTTGTTCGAAGTGGCGACGCGCCGCCTGGCTGGCTTCGCGGAACAAACGGTAGTGCTTGTCAAAGCCATCCATAATCACGCGCGCAATATCGAATGCGATTTGCGATGACAACAGCTTGGGAAAGTGCTGCATGGTGGGCGCAATCCTTTCAGGCAGTTTCGGCAAATAATTCGCGACCAATCAGCATGCGCCGAATCTCGCTGGTACCGGCACCAATTTCATACAGCTTGGCATCTCGCCATAGTCGGCCGGTGGGGTAGTCATTGATATAACCATTGCCGCCCAAGGCTTGAATCGCTTCGCCTGCCATCCAGGTCGCTTTTTCCGCCGAATACAAAATTGCGCCGGCCGCATCTTTGCGCAAGGCACGCACTTGCTCTGGCGTGTTGGCGCGATCACATGCCTGACCGACTGCATAGACATAGGCCTTGCACGCCATCATGGTGGAGTACATATCGGCCAGCTTGCCCTGCATGAGTTGAAACTCGCCGATCGGTTGACCGAACTGCTTGCGGTCGTGCACATACGGCACCACCACATCCATGCAAGCCTGCATGACGCCGAGCGGCCCACCGGATAACACTGCGCGTTCATAGTCGAGGCCGGACATTAATACATTCACACCGCGGCCCAAACCACCGAGCACATTTTCAGCGGGCACCTCGCAATCCTGAAACACCAACTCACCGGTATGCGAGCCACGCATGCCAAGTTTGTCGAGCTTTTGTGCGACTGAAAATCCTTTGAAATGTTTTTCAATCAGAAACGCCGTCATGCCGCGCGGCCCGGCTTCGATATCATTTTTTGCGTACACCACCAGGACATCCGCATCCGGGCCGTTGGTGATCCACATCTTGCTGCCGTTGAGTATCCAGCGATCCCCTTTGAAATCTGCGCGCAAACGCATGCTGACGACATCCGAGCCGGCGTTGGGCTCCGACATGGCGAGTGCGCCGATGTGCTCACCCGAGATCAGCGTCGGTAAATATTTTTCTTTTTGTGCGTCGCTGCCATTGCGCCGGATTTGATTAACGCACAGATTGGAGTGCGCACCGTATGAGAGCCCCACCGAAGCGGAAGCGCGCGAGATTTCTTCCATAGCGATGATGTGCGCGAGATAGCCCATGGCACTGCCACCATAAGCCTCATCGGCCGTGATGCCCAGCAGGCCGAGATCACCCATCTTGCGCCACAAGTCCATCGGGAATTGATCACTGCGATCGATCTGTTCAGCGCGCGGTGCGATTTCAGCAGCAGCAAATTGCTGCACAGCGTCGCGCAGCGCGGCGATATCGTCGCCATGATCAAAGCTGAGGCCAGGCAGGTTAAGCATGAAAATCTCCTCGACGAGTGTGTTGATTCAAGCGACGCGCCGCACGCCCGCGCTCTTGCGCTTGGGCAGGCCTTCGTCCAACAGACGCTGGCACTGCGCCTCGTGCACCGCTATTTCAGACAGGGTGACTTCCAGATCTTCGCGCTGCTGCTCGAGCATCTCGCGGTGGCGCGCCAACACCAGCAAAAATCGTTTCAGCTGCGCAGAAGAATCTTTGGGCGAGTCATACATGTCGACCAGATCTTTGATCTCGGATAGCGTCAGCCCGAGCCGTTTGCCGCGCAGCGTGAGCTTCAAGCGAATCCGATCACGCGCACCGTAGACCCGCACGCGACCACCACTGCCTTCGCGCTTCGGG
This sequence comes from Burkholderiaceae bacterium, assembly GCA_046082065.1. Lineage (GTDB taxonomy): Bacteria > Pseudomonadota > Gammaproteobacteria > Burkholderiales > Burkholderiaceae_D > Pernthalerella. Next base: position 1,474 of record JBJTXC010000391.1, on the reverse strand, counting down.
CTGATCAAGCCCTGGTCTTCATAAAAACGGATAGTGCGCGGCGTGATGTCGAATTCGCGCGCCAATTCGGTGATGGTGTAGGTGGCCATGAGTTGGGAGTGCAATGCGCGCGCCGGATCCGACGCGCTGCAGGGGTAGAATGGACGTTTACGTAAACGTCAATTGCCGACTATTGTAGGCGCGCCGGCGGGCTTTGCAAACCCTGTCAAGCCGCGCCCGAAAGCGTTGCCATGAACCCTCTTGAATCCGAGCTTGACTACCCATTTGGCGACACCCTGCCCGCCACCGGCGCCGCGCTTGAAGTTGCGCCCGGCATACGCTGGATTCGCATGGGGCTGCCCTTTGCACTGAATCACATCAACCTCTGGTTGCTGGACGATGGTGATGGCTGGGCCGTGGTGGATTGCGGCATTTCCAACGATGCCACTCGCGCCGCGTGGGAGCAGGTGTTCGCGGAGGCACTCGACGGCCGCCCAATCACGCGCGTGATTGTGACCCACTGCCACCCTGACCATGTGGGTCTGGCCGACTGGTTGTGCGAGCGCTGGCAGGTGCCGCTTTGGATTACCGTTGGGGAGTATGGCTTTGCGCGCATGATGTCAGCCGGCCTGCCGGGCGCCGATGGCCCCGCCACCATTCCACATTTCCGCCGCCACGGGCTGCGCGACCGCGAAAAGCTGGCGCAACTTGAAGGACGCAAAGCCTATTACCCGACGCTGGTGCCCAGCGTGCCCGCGCAATTCATTCGGCTTGATCCGCGCATCCCGCTGCAAGTGGGTGCACATCGTTGGCGCATCATGATTGGCACCGGGCACTCGCCGGAACACGCCGCGCTGTACTGCGAGTCGCTGAATGTCTTGATATCGGGCGACATGCTGCTGCCGAAAATCTCGACGAACACCTCGGTGTTTGCGATCGAACCTGAAGCCGATGCGGTGGGCCAGTTTCTGGAATCTGTCGCGCAATTTTTATCGTTACCGGTGCAGACACTGGCGTTGCCGTCGCATGGCAAGCCGTTTCGCGGTGTTCATCAGCGCGTTCGACAGCTGCAAGATCACCACGCAGCGCGGTTGGATGAGGTGCGCGCGGCTTGCGACAGCCCGCGCTCGGCCGCGGACATTGTGCCGCTGATGTTCAAGCGAGACCTCGACATGCACCAACTCACTTTTGCGATGGGCGAAGCCTTGGCGCACTTGCATCGGCTCTGGTTTGCAGGTGAGTTACGACGCACGCACGATGACGATGAGGTCATACGATTCGTACGGCTCACTTGATTTAATGGCCGTTTCAAGCAAAACAATGCCGGCTCCACGCCGAACCCCATGCATTGATTTGCGCTGCAACATGTTTCCCGGCGCTCGACCTAGGGCTGGGCCGCTGTTTTCTTTTTATTTTTGCAAGATTTGTTTTTTACAGACTATCGATTTGATTAGCGACTGACTATAACATGACCGCATGGAATAGTTTCGCACCA
>JBJTXC010000390.1:0-4953 GCA_046082065.1 Burkholderiaceae bacterium | reverse complement strand
GATTTCTGCCATGCTGAAGCCGATGCGGAGTCTGATCGGCTCACTGTCGATTCGTGATCGATTGCCGCAAATTGAATTGGCAGTTGGTCAGAATGAAGACCATCAAGTGATGGTGCTGGTGCTAAGAATTATGGCGCCGCTGTCTACTTCAGATGAACAAAAACTGAAAGCATTTGCAGATCAATGGCAGGTCGAGTGGTGGTTGCAGACCAAGGGGCCGGAGACGGCCACCGCCTGGTACCCAAACCTTCAGCCGCTGCATTATCAATTGCCTGAATTTGGTTTGACGATGCCATTCAAGCCAACTGATTTCACTCAGGTAAATCATCACATCAATGGTGTGTTGGTATCGCGCGCGCTGCGGCTGCTGCAGGTGCAGGCGAGTGATCGGGTGGCAGACTTGTTCTGTGGCCTGGGTAACTTCACACTGCCGCTGGCGACGCAGGCAAGCACGGTGCTGGGCATCGAAGGCAGCGCTGCGTTGACCGAGCGCGCTGCTGCCAATGCGGCCTTGAATGGCTTGAGCGAAAAAACCGATTTTCAGCATCGCAATCTGTTTGAGTTCACGCTGGACGATTTGCGTGCGCTGGGTCGGTTTGATCGTATGCTGATTGATCCGCCGCGCGAAGGCGCAATGGCGCTGTGCAAGGCGATTGCGGAAGCGAGCCAAGACCACGCAGCATTACAACCAAGCCGTATTGTGTATGTCTCTTGTAATCCTGCGACGCTGGCGCGTGATGCCGGGCTACTAGTGAATGTGGGTGGCTACCGGCTGAGTCAGGCGGGCGTGGTGAATATGTTTCCTCACACCGCGCATGTCGAGTCGATTGCGGTGTTTGATCGATCGAGCGGCGTCAATAAGCATTGAAGGGCTGTATTAGTGCGCCATAAAAATCAAAACGCCGACCTGAGGTCGGCGTTTTGCATGGCTATGCTACCTTGCGCTAGTCGCGCTCACCGCCAAAAATACCGAGCAGTGCGAGCAGGTTGACGAATACGTTGTACAGATCGAGGTAGATCGCCAGCGTCGCGCTGATGTAGTTGGTCTCGCCGCCATTGATAATGCGCTGCACATCAAACAGGATGTAGGCGGAGAAGATCACCACAGCAACCAGCGAGATCACAATCTGCAGGGCAGGCATTTGCAGGAAGATATTGGCCACGCCGGCCAGCAAGATCACAATCACACCTGCGAACAGCCAGCTCGACATACCGGAGAAGTCGCGCTTGCTGGTGGTGGCGATCGATGCCATGGATGCGAACACCACAGCGGTACCGCCGAAGGCTGTCATGATCAGTTGCGCACCATTAGCAAAATGCAGGATGTGCTCGATCATGCGCGAGAGCATCAGACCCATGAAGAAGGTGAAGCCCAGTAGCAAGACCACGCCCATACCGGAGTTTTTGGTGCGCTCGATGCCGTAGAAGAAGCCGAAGGCGATTGCCAGGAACGCGATGAAGCTCAGCATGGGGCTGCTGGCGAACAGCGAGAAGTGCATCTGCACTCCAAGCCAGGCTCCCAGCACCGTTGGCAGCATGGACAAGGCCAGCAGCCAGTAGGTGTTACGCAATACGCGGTGGCGTACGACCGAGACGTCGTCCAGCGTGCCGTATTGAGTGGGTAGCGGTTGGTTCATTTGACCTCCATTTTCGAATGAATAACAGTCAACGCGATCCGTTGCCTGTCAATTCGATAATTTACCTTACTTCAGCGGCGCTTGCACCAGGATGCTCATCCCTCAGCCTGGCCAAATGCCACCGAACGGCAGTCTTTGAGAGGCGCTTTCATGTTAAAATCGAAAGTTATCAAATCTTCCCGCTTCAATCTTTAACCCTTTCATTTCATTGGAGTTTTTTCAGATGAGCATCGAGCGCACCCTGTCGATCATCAAGCCGGATGCAGTGGCAAAAAACGTGATCGGCCAGATTTACACCCGATTTGAGAACGCTGGTCTGAAGATCGCTGCAGCGCGTATGGTTCACCTGTCGCGAGCCGAGGCCGAAGGCTTCTACGCGGTACACCGCGAGCGCCCGTTTTTCAAGGATCTGGTGGAATTCATGATCTCCGGCCCTGTCATGGTGCAAGTGCTGGAAGGCGAGAATGCAATCATCAAAAACCGCGATCTGATGGGCGCGACCGACCCCAAGAAGGCAGACAAGGGCACCATTCGTGCAGACTTTGCAGATTCGATCGATGCAAACGCTGTCCACGGATCGGATGGCCCGGATACTGCGAAGGTTGAGATCGCGTATTTTTTCCCGAGCTTGAACGTCTACGCTCGCTGATCTGTTGACGCGGGTCGCGCAAGCTCTCCGCCGCGCATAGGGCGGGCGTGTGGTTGTCCGGTGCGCGACCCGGACATGAAGCGTTTGCAGAGGTAACCATGGCGGCATTGACCAATCTGCTGGATCTCGAGCCCGCTGAGCTTGTACGCTGGTGCGGCGAACTCGGCGAGCAGCCATTTCGCGCCAAGCAATTGCAGCGCTGGTTACATCAGTTCGGTGCAGATGATTTCGATGCCATGACCGATTTGGCGAAGTCACTGCGTGCAAAGCTGAAACAGCATGCGACGGTGGCAGCGCCCAAGGTGATCAGCGATCACACCGCTGCAGACGGTACCCGCAAATGGCTGCTGGATGTCGGCGATGGCAACGCCATCGAGACGGTGTTCATCCCTGAAGAAAACCGTGGCACCTTGTGCATTTCGACGCAAGCCGGATGCGCGGTGAACTGCCGCTTTTGCTCCACCGGTAAACAAGGCTTCTCGCGCAATCTCACTACCGGCGAGATCATCGGGCAGTTGTGGCTGGCCGAGCGCACCTTGCGTCAGCAGCATGGCGTGGCGCCCGGGCCCAAGGGCGAGCGGCAAATCACCAATGTGGTCATGATGGGTATGGGGGAGCCGCTGCTCAACTATGAACCCACGGTGGCTGCACTCAGACTCATGCTCGACGATAACGCTTACGGTTTGTCTCGACGTCGGGTCACGGTATCGACCAGTGGTGTGGTGCCCATGATGGACAAGTTGTCGGGCGATTGTGCTGTGGCGCTGGCGGTGTCCTTGCATGCGTCGAACGACCGCTTGCGTGATGAGTTGGTGCCACTGAACCGCAAATACCCGCTTGCCGAGTTACTCGCCGCATGCGAGCGCTATCTGCAATTTGCGCCGCGCGATTTCATTACGTTTGAGTATTGCATGCTCGATGGAGTGAATGACACTGACCAGCATGCGCGTGAATTGATCAGTCTGGTCAGCGATGTGCCATGCAAATTCAATTTGATTCCGTTTAATCCGTTTCCCGCCTCGGGGTTGCGCCGCTCTGTGATGCCGCGCATCAAAGAGTTTGTGCAAGTATTGATGGATGCCGGTATCGTCACCACCATTCGCAAAACTCGGGGTGATGATATCGATGCGGCTTGTGGTCAGCTCGCCGGCGACGTGCAAGACCGTACCAGCGTGAAGCAGCGTATGCAGCGCAGCGATGTGTACCAACAAAAATATGGCGCCGATTTCGGCCGTATTGTAGAAATTCCTGGATGAAGCCCGCATGATTCGTTGCATTGTTCTCGCGTTAGTACTGCCTCTGGCCGCGTGCAGTCACGTCTCACGAGACGTGGCCAGTTCCGGCGATGCCGAGCGACGCGCCACTGCGCGTGTTGAGTTGGCCAAAGCATATTTTGCTGAGGGCAGCTACGTGATTGCGCTGGAAGAAGTGAACCACGCGCTCGATGTGATGCCAGATCGCGCTGACGCGCTCAGTCTGCGTTCGCTCGCGCTGATGTATCTTGGTGAACCCGAGTCTGCCAAACAGAGCATGGCACGCGCGCTGCGCGCGGCGCCGGAAGATCCTGCACTACAAAACAATATGGGCTGGTTGCTGTGCGAGACAGGCAAGGCAGCGGAGAGCTTGCCTTACTTCGACCGCGCACTGGCTCAGCGTCGTTACAGCACCCCGGCCAATGCCGCCATGAATGCCGGCACATGCAGCTTGCGCGTGGGTGATCGGCCGCGTGCTGCACAATACTTTCAGCGCGCGCTGCAGTCCGAGCCTGGCCTGCTGGCGGCGCACACGCAACTGGCTCGACTCGCGGTAGCGCAGGGTGATGATCAAGCGGTGCGGCGGCATTTCAAGCAGGTGATTGCAAGTGGCCATGCCAGCAGCCAAGACTATGCATTAGCGCTGGCGTTGGCGAATCGCCTGGGCGATCGCGATACCGAGCGCAGTATTGTGGCGCAATGGAAGCGTGCTTTCCCGGAGTCTCCTCAGTTGCAAGCTTATTTGCGTACCGAAACTCATGAGCGATAAAGATAAAGACGATCCGATGCATCGCGATAAGGAAGCAGTGCCAGCGACCGATGCCGAGTTAACGCCCGATGTGGCTAAGGATGTGTCGGCGGATGCTGATATCGCTAGCGCGGAGGTGACGCAAGCATCCGCCGATGCTGAACCAGACGCGCTCAATTCGGCGGCGTCACCCGGTGCCAGCCCGACGCCTGAGACTGAGGTCATTGAGGCTCAGCTACCGGGTGAGGTGCTCGCCAAACGTCGCAAAGAGTTTCGTTTGTCGCTTGAGGATGTGTCTAGCCGTTTGAAGATATCTCAGCGCCAGATCATTGCGCTGGAGTCGAATGACTTCGGGCAATTGGCCAGCATGGCAACGGTACGCGGCTTCATACGCTCCTACGCCAAACTATTGGAGCTTGATCCGGTGCCGCTGATCGAGATGTTGTCGGGTGAGCCTAACCCAGCCTTCGAACACATGGTTGTGCGACGCCCGCTACCTGCGCCCGGGCTGCGTGGTCGGCAAACCCCACCGCCGCGACGTCGCAAATCGAGTCGCCCCTGGACGATGCTGGTACTGCTCGCCGGCGTATTCGTTGCGGTGATTTTCTTCGGCTATCGCGACGCCTGGTTTTCATTGCCGAGCGTCGATGTCGACAAGGTGATTGA
>JBJTXC010000389.1:0-8139 GCA_046082065.1 Burkholderiaceae bacterium | reverse complement strand
GTGGCCTTGGCTTGTTGAGTAGCTTGCTCCGCCTCGCTACGCTCCTGTATAGCTAGCTGCGAAAGTAATAGCTGCACCTGATTGAGCCCCGGCGGAACTGTTGCGCCAGTCGCATTGAGAGAATCAAGATACCGCTTCAATTGCTGCAGGCAGAATGCGGCAGGGGCGAGTTCAAAAACTTCATAATTTGCCCGCTTCGCGATCGCTTCATTCATGTACCTTAGGTAGCCCGGATCGTACGCAGGTAACTGAATCGTTTTTAGATAGTTATTCAGTTCACGTTTGTAACCGCGTATGACTTTGGTCGCTCGTGTTTCGGTTTTCTTTAATAGCAATCCATCGGAGGATTGCACACCCTCGGCCGTGCTGGCGCTGCGTGGTGACACCGGCGTCGGTGTCGCACCAGCCACGTCTTTTTTACGTGGCGAGATCAAACCCTGAATAAGATTGCCCAGATTCGGTCTTTTTTCAGCGCTGCTGGAAGTGCCACTTGAAATCGTTGCACCACGGTTGAGCAAGCGTTTACCTTTTTCCTGCTTCTGATTAGCGATGGTTGCTTCTTTATGAAGTAATGCGGCTGCCTTCATCCGTGGTTTGAAGTATTGCTCGAATTGCTTTGGCTTGTTATCTACTGAAGCAATGACATCGAGTACAAAATCATCAAATAAAAATGAAGTGTAGTGGGCAAGTTGCGCCGTCAGCTTGGCTTTCCATTTCACCCACTCTCTACCGGTGTGCGGCTTGGCATGCATTTCCTGCTCAAATTTCGCGTTCCAAATCGGCAGCAGACCTCGGATGAACAGCGCACCGACCAAGGCGCTCTTCATCATATTGGTGAGCTGGTCTGGTGGGATATTTTGTTGCTTGGACCAATCGATATAGCAGCTCACGATTTCCTTCAAGAAGATCTTGAAATCGGCTGCAAGTTGCGAAGAGGCGAGATTATGGCCCGCGCCAGAGACAAAATTCTCCAGCGGCTGTATTACTGTATCGAATTCCTTTCTGAATACCAGATTTTGCAGTGTGCCTTGTTTTGCATTTTTGCCTTCTTCGGTCTTCAGCAAATTTTTGTGTGGTCCGCTAACAAATGCATTGAATCGGTCGCGTACCTCGATACGTGCTCGCTCGGCTTCAGGCGTGTCGAACATTCGCTCCATGAAAGGCACCAGGATTTGCTCAATGACATTGATCTCTTTAAGGACCAAAGCACTGTTGACCTGAAAGCCGAGAATCGCAAACCGGTCTCTTAGCGGTTTGGTCAAGTCGTCCCCTGAGGGCGCCTTGGCGCCAAAGTTGCACTCCATTCCAACCATCAAGCTAGCAATATGCTTGGATGAGACATTGAACACGGGCACCTGAATGGTTTTCGCCGAGTTGGTCGGATCGGGTACAGATTTCATACCTTGATAGCAGGCGCGCAAAGTCGCTGTCAGGTCGTCCGGAATTCGATCCCCCGGCACCTTGCTTTTAAGGTAGGTCGGGGGCTTGGTACTACTCGGTGTCGATGCGCTGGGTGTGGATGTGCTCGGTGTCGATGTGATCGGTTTGGATGTGCTCGGTACCACAGGGATCGGCAGCGGCGGCAAGGGCGGTACCGGGTGGCGACGTACCAAGGTTGGCTCGCTGGATTTTTCCCGGACCGTTGTCGTATCGGCGCGCGGCGTGGTCGCGCTCGCGCGAGGCGAAACCGCATTTGGACCGGCGGTCGCAGCGACCCATGTTCCGGCGCGAGGCCTTACCGGCTGATCCAACTTGGGTTTACCCGGCTGTTTTTCCTGCGCCGACGAACTCGACTCGCTGTCAGTTGAGGCGTCCTCGGCACCGACATTTTCGCTACCAGCGTCCAATTCAGTGCGTGAAGATTGACGTCCCAGCGGGAGGCTCGGTTTGCTCATGATTACCCTTTCAAAATCGAGAACGACCCTGCATCAGCGATAAGCAGTGGGGACTTACCCGGGGTCAGTTAGGAAGAGAATGACGCCGACTATGCTCAATCTGACAACGTCAGCGCACCGACGAATTTCGTAACCCCGCATTCGAGCCGGGTTCCTGCGGTATTTGGGCGCGTACCAAGCAATCTGGCTTGAATTGCTTGACGTTATTTCATTGCGCGGCCTATATTGCTGACCCCCCGGTTAGTAACCCGCCAAGCCACCATGCCCACCCTGTTTGAAGCGCCCGCCAAGCCCCGCTGGGAACGCCGAAAAGACGCCCGACCACAGGAGCTGCTGGATGCAGCCTTGGATTTATTTGTCGAGCGCGGCTACGCCGCCACGCGTCTGGATGAAGTAGCCGCGCGCGCAGGCGTATCGAAGGGCACGCTGTATCTCTACTTCGAGAACAAGGAAGAGCTTTTCAAAGCCGTGGTGAGAGCCAACATGGTGCCGCCACTGGCTGATGCGGAAGCATTGATCAACGACTTCGAGGGACACAGCAGCGATCTGCTGCGCCTGTGTATTGATGGCTGGTGGCAACGCATTGGCGCGACCAAACTCTCGGGTATTTCGAAGCTGATGATGGCCGAGTCCGGTAATTTTCCTGACGTGGCGCGCTTCTATCATGAGGAAGTGGTGTCACGCGGTGGCGCGCTACTCACCCGCATTATCGAACGGGGTATTGCACTCGGTGAGTTTCGGCCGGTTGATACGACGATTGCCACGCGCGTCATCATCGCGCCGATGCTGATGCTCACCATGTGGCGGCACTCGCTGCATGCCTGTCACCTGGATCCGATTGATCCCGATGCTTTCCTCGACTGTCTGGTCGATTTACTGACGCGTGGTTTTGAAACGCCGGGCAGCAGCTCACTTGAAAATTCCGACCGCCATGCGTAGACGCAACCTCCTTCTTGTTATTGGGCTGGTGATCGCGGCGGCATTTGCGGCCCGCTTCTGGTTCAAAGGTAAAGAATCCGCCACCCCGCAACCCGTACCCGCCGCTGCAAAAAACAGCGCGCCTGCCACGCTCGAGTTTTTATCCAGCGAGATCGTGACTGCAGCGCCGGCCGATTTGAAGCAGGTGATGCTGCTGACCGGTACGCTGCGCGCGGTTGATCAGGTGACCGTGAAAGCCAAGGTAGCCGCCGAGGTGCGCGCGGTGATGGTGCGCGAGGGCGAGGCGGTGAAAGCCGGCCAGGTGGTCGTGAAAATGGATACCGCCGAATATGACGCACGCGTGGCGCAAGCGCGCGGCAACCTGAATAACGCGCGAGCGCAGTTCGAGATTGCGACCAAGACGCGCGACAACAATCTGGCGCTGGTCGACAAAGGCTTCATCTCGAAAAATGCGTTTGATAATTCAGCGAGCCAGTATGCGGCGGCCAAAGCCAGTGTGGATGCGGCTCAAGGTGCGCTGGATATTGTGCAGAAATCACTCAACGACACGATCAGCCACGCACCGATCTCCGGACTGGTCTCGGTGCGGCATGTACAGCCCGGCGAAAAGGTTGCCGTCGATAGTCGTTTGATCGAGATCGTCAATTTGCAAAAGCTGGAGCTGGAAGCTGCCGTGCCCAGCAGCGAGATTACGCAAGTGGCGATTGGTCAGACGGTTTCTTTGCGTATTGAAGGATTACCACAATCATTCGAGGGCAAGGTGGTGCGGATCAACCCCTCGACGCAAACCGGCTCGCGCTCGATACCTGTTTACATACAAGTCGCCAACCCGCAAAACCTGCTGCGGGTCGGCATGTTTGCCGACGGAAGGCTGCTGTTGCGAAATCAATCTGGGGTTTTGACATTGCCGCAGAGCGCAGTTCGGACGGTTAACGATGGCAACTTCGTGTTCGCTGTCGTCAAAAACAAAATCGAGCGCCTACCGGTCACCCTGGGCAACAGCGGCTTGGTGGGTGATGAGCCGCGGATTGAAATTACCGGTGGTCTGGCATTCGGTGCGCAAGTCATTCGCACCGATATGGGCAACCTGGTACCGGGTACAGCCGTGCGGTTCAAAGCAATACCGAATCGCTAAGCGAAGGGCACGCACGCATCATGTGGTTTACCAGAATCAGTATCGGCAACCCGGTTCTCGCCACCATGATGATGCTGGCATTCGTGGTGCTCGGTCTGTTCTCTTACCAGCGGCTACGCGTGGACCAATTCCCGGATGTCACCTTCCCGGTGGTGGTGGTGCAGACCGAGTATCCGGGCGCGGCACCGGAAACGGTTGAGTCAGATGTCACTCGCAAAGTCGAAGAGGCCGTCAACACCATCAATGGCATCAATGCGCTGACCTCGCGTTCGTATGAAGGCCTGTCGGTGGTCATCATTGAGTTCAAGCTCACGATCGATCCGGCGCAGGCTGCGCAAGATGTGCGCGAAAAGGTGGCAATCATCAAAGCCGCTTTCAGAAAAGAAGTCAAAGAACCGCGCGTCACGCGCTACGACCCGGCTGATCGGCCTATATTTTCACTTGCAGTGAGTAATGCCGCCGGCAAGGCCAACTACAGCATGCGCGAGCTGACCAGCGTTGCCGATGAGTTGGTGAAAAAGCGTTTGGAGAATGTGCGCGGGGTTGGCTCGGTGACACTCGTAGGTGGCGTCAAGCGCGAAATTCAGATTTACCTGAAACCGGCGGCGATGGAAGCGCTCGGCGTCAGTGTTGACCAGGTGATGCAAGCGGTGCGCAATGAGAACCAGGAGTTGCCGGCGGGTTCGGTACGTACCCATATCAATGAGCAAATGGTACAGGTGCAGGGCCGCATCAAGCGTCCCGAGGATTTTAATCGTATCGTGGTAGCGCGCCGTGCCGGTCAATCGGTGCTGCTGGAACACGTGGCGACCGTCGTAGATAGTCAGCATGAGCAGGAAAATCTTGCGCGTTATAACGGCCAGCGCATTCTGGCACTGGACATTCTGAAAGCACAGGGCCAGAACACGATCGAGGTCGTCGATGCGCTGAAAAAATCCATGACGGAGTTGCAGGACACGCTGGATCAGCTGCATCCGGGTATGAAACTCGAGATGGTGAAAGACGGCTCGCGCCAGATTCGAGTCGGTGTTGAAAATGTGCGGCGCACACTGATTGAAGGCGCCCTACTCACCATTCTGATTGTTTTCTTGTTCCTGAACTCGTGGCGCTCAACTGTGATTACCGGACTCACCCTGCCGGTATCGCTGATTGGCACGTTTCTGTTCATGGATTGGTTTGGTTTCACCATCAACATGATCACGCTGATGGCGCTGTCGCTGTGCGTGGGTCTTTTGATCGATGATGCGATTGTGGTACGAGAAAATATCGTGCGTCACGCAGGTATGCGTGTGAATGGTCGCTACAAGAACGCACGCGAGGCATCACTCGACGGCACCGCAGAAATCGGGCTGGCGGTACTGGCAACAACGCTGTCGATTGTTGCAGTGTTCTTGCCAGTGGGTTTCATGGGCGGCATTATCGGTCGCTTCTTTCATCAGTTCGGCATTACTGTGGCTGCGGCTGTACTGATCTCGATGTTTGTTTCGTTTACCCTGGACCCGATGCTGTCATCGGTGTGGCATGACCCCGAGGCACGAGGCGAGCACGCCAAACGCGGCTGGTATGCAAACACGATAGGGCGAGTGCTGCATCAATTTGAGCGCCTGGTACATTGGTTCTCGGATCAATATCAGCATGCATTTCGGTGGTCGCTGAAACACCGCATTGCGACCTTGATGCTCGCGGTAGCTACTTTCTTCGGTGGCTTTCTGATTCCCGCCGCCGGCTTGATCGGTACTGAATTTGTACCGCAAGCTGATTATTCCGAAACCGGTGTGATTTTTTATACACCGGTTGGATCATCACTGGAATTCACTGAGAGCAAAGCGCATCAGGTTGAAGCTGCATTACGCGAATTGCCTGAAGTGCGCGATCTCTACACCACCATTAACACGGGTACCGCACAAGGCAAAAACTATGCGACGGTGTATGCGCGGCTGGTACCACGTGCAGAGCGCAAGCGCAGTACCAAGCAATTGAACCAACCACTGCGCGACAAGCTGGCGGGCATACCCGGTATCACAGTGACCCACGTTGGCGCGTTGGATGGTGTCGGTGGTGACAATAAACAGATTCGACTATCACTGCTCGGCCCGGATCTGAAACAACTGGGCAAGTTATCGGAAGAAGCAACCGCGCGTATTCGCGCCATTCCTGGTGTCGTCGACCTTGAAACCAGCCTGAAACCAAGCAAGCCCACGATCTGGGTTGAGCCGCGACGTGAATTAGCCGCCGACCTCGGCGTCGGCGTGGCACAAATCGGCGGCACGCTGCGTCCGCTGCTCGGTGGTGAAATCACGACCAGCTGGCGCGCGCCGAATGACGAGAGCTATGATGTTTACGTGCGCTTGCAACCGAGTGACCGTACCAACATCGCCGATCTGTCGCGGCTAATGTTAGCCAGCACACAAATGAACGCTGATGGCTCACCAAAAATGGTGCCACTGCGGCAGGTGGCGGATATCTCGCCGGCGACTGGCGCGAATCAGATCAATCGACGCGATCTGAACCGCGAAGTTGAACTATCCGCCAACGTCGTCGGGCGCTCGGCCGGCCAAGTCAACGCGGAAATCAAAAAAACACTGGAGCAGATGCAGTTCTCGCCGGGCTATCGGTTTCAAGTCGGTGGCGCGGCCAAGAATATGGCGGAGTCATTTGGTTATGCATTGCAAGCGCTGCTACTGGCGATTATTTTCATTTATATGATTCTTGCGTCGCAGTTCGGCAGCTTCTTGCACCCGGTGGCGATTATGTCGGCGCTACCACTCACCTTGATCGGTGTGTTCCTGTCGCTGATGTTTTTCCGCTCAACGCTGAACCTGTTTTCAATTATTGGATTTGTCATGCTGATGGGCTTGGTGACAAAAAATGCGATTTTGCTGGTAGATTTTGCCAACCACGCGCGCAGCTTGGGCATGGAGCGTGGGGCCGCTTTGCTGGAAGCCGCACGAGTACGTCTGAGACCTATCTTGATGACGACGCTGGCGATGGTGTTCGGTATGGTGCCGCTGGCGCTCGGCTTGGCCGAAGGCTCGGAGCAGCGCGCACCGATGGGACAAGCAGTGATCGGCGGGATCATCACCTCGTCGATTCTGACGCTGGTCGTGGTGCCCGTCATCTATACCTGGCTTGATGATTTTTCTATGTGGTTGCGACGCCGCTTCGGCTCGACCGCGACCGTATCGAGCAGTGGTGGCAGCGCGCCAATGACCGGCACCGCAGCCAAAAACGATGAACCGGTTTGATAAAATCCATTACTTTTTTCTGAATAAATGCAGCCATGAAACTCGAACAAGCCCGCCACAACATGATTGAACAGCAGATCCGTACTTGGGACGTGCTGGATCAAACAGTACTGCAAACTTTGGTCGATGTGCGTCGCGAAGCTTTCGTGCCATCGGCTTATCAAAGTCTCGCATTCGTTGATACTGAAATTCCGCTGCCGTGTGGTCAGAATATGTTGTCACCCAAGCTTGAAGCGCGCTTGTTGCAGGAAGCTGCGCTGCAAGATGATGAGTTGGTGGTTGAAATTGGTGCTGGCTCGGGCTACATGGCGGCACTGCTTGCGCGTCATGCACGACATGTCGTTACTGTCGAGATCGAATCCGAATTGAAAGCGCTGGCCGAACGCAACTTGCGCGCTTATGGCATAGAAAATGTAAGCGTTGAATTGGGCGACGGCGCGCGCGGTTGGCCGGGCCACGGCGCGCACTCGGTACCTTACGACGTGATGTTGTTGTCGGGTTCGGTGCCCGTGCTGCCCGATGCGATATTGGCCCAGGTAAGGATCGGTGGGCGAATCATTGCCGTCGTCGGAGAAGCACCCGTGATGTCGGCTTGTCTGATTACGCGTACTGCTGAAGATGCATGGGATACCCGCAAGCTGTTCGAGACCAACATCACGCCGCTACGCAATGTCGAGCGCCCCTCAGCGTTTCGATTTTGATTCGCGTTGCAAGCGCTCGATACCCATGATCATTTGTCTTCGTACCTTATCAGCTGATCCCGCCGAGGAAGTTTCATGCGCATGAAAAAACTAAGTGCAATCCTTTCCGTGGCGCTGATGTCGAACTCGGCGTCAGCGCTGGATCTTCTACAGGCTTATCGCGATGCCTTGGCTTATGACAGTCAATTTGCCAGCGCAAAATTACAGCGTGACGCTGGTCGTGA
>JBJTXC010000388.1:0-7627 GCA_046082065.1 Burkholderiaceae bacterium | reverse complement strand
ATCGCCAATCTGAATGACTTGTTTGCCTATCTTTCGGGCCCGGGTGCCAGCGCGGAGTTGTCGCAGTTCAAGCCGGCGGTGGCTGCGTATCGCGAGCGCTACGGGGTTGCCTGATCACCACGGTTATAACAAAGTTATTGCAGGGTCGAGCCGGCGCGTAATAACATTGTTGTTTTGGGGGTGTTCATGAAAATTGCAATTCGGCGCATTGGCAACTCAAGAGGGGTAATCATCCCTGCGGCAATACTGAGTCAGGTTGGGCTTGAAGACGAAGCCGACGTCCGTATAAAGGACGGCGCGCTAGTGATCAGCCCACCTAAAAAGGGCGTGCGGGCCGGCTGGGCCGAAGCCAGCAAAAAACTGGCCTTGCTAGGCGACGACTCTCTGGCGATACCGGCGTTTGCTAATGCGGGTGACGCCGACCTGAAGTGGTGAGGCGAGGGGACATCTGGTTGGTCAACCTCGATCCGACGGTTGGCAGCGAAATCAGAAAGTCACGTCCATGTGTCGTGATCTCGCCGGCTCAGATGCACGACCACCTACGAACGGTCATCGTCGCACCGATGACTACTGGAAGTTATCCAGCGCCCTTCCGCATATCAGTCACACACGCAGGCAAGGAGGGGTTGATCCTGCTCGACCAGATCCGCACCATCGACAAGATCCGGCTTGTGAATCACTTTGGCAAGATTCAGCCCCGAACTCTGAAGGCGCTGCTCGACACGATGCAGGAGATGTTTTCGCCATGAAGGCACAAGGCATCGCGTTGGCGCGCCATTGAAAAAGGGCGGCTTCAGCCGCCCTCCTGCCAAGCATTTCCGAATCATCCCAGCTTCTTCTTCAGAAGCTCGGTGAGCTGCGCGGGGTTCGCCTTGCCTTTGCTGGCTTTCATCGCTTGACCGATCAGCGCGTTGAATGCTTTTTCTTTGCCGGCCCTGTACTCCTCGACAGATTTTGCATTAGCTGCCAGCACGTCATCAACGATCGCTTCCAATGCACCGCTATCGGAAATTTGTTTCAGTCCTTTCGACTCGATCATCTGGTCTGCGAGTGCAGCCAAAGACGATTTTGCTTCCCACATCGCAGCAAAAACTTCCTTGGCAATTTTGTTCGAGATCGTGCCATCAGCAATACGCTTGAGCAGCAACGACAGTTGTTCTGCGTTGACCGGCGATGCAGCAATATCGATGCCTTCGCGGTTTAGCGTTGATGACACATCCCCCATTAACCAGTTGGCCGCAGGTTTTGCCTGATCCTTGCCAGCGGCGCTGACCACGGCTTCGAAGTAAGCCGCCATCGTTTTCGATTGCGTCAGTACCATCGCATCGTATTCAGGCAATTGGTAGTCCTGGATGAAGCGCTCACGCATTGCACCTGGTAGTTCCGGCAGCGATGCCTTCACGCGATCTATCCATGCTTGTGCAATGACGAGTGGTGGTAAATCCGGGTCAGGGAAGTAGCGATAATCCATTGCATCCTCTTTGCTACGCATGGATCGTGTTTCTTTTTTATCCGGATCGTACAGCCGGGTTTCCTGTACTACCGTACCGCCATCTTCAATCAATTCGATTTGTCGCCGCACTTCAAAGTTGATTGCTTCTTCCAAAAAGCGAAACGAGTTCAGATTCTTGATTTCACAGCGGGTACCAAACTCTTTTTGTCCGACAGGCCGCACTGAAACATTGGCATCACATCGAAACGAGCCTTCTTGCATGTTGCCATCACAAACACCCAACCACACGACCAACGAGTGCAGGGCTTTAGCGTAGGCCACCGCTTCTGCAGCGCTGCGCATGTCAGGCTCGGTGACAATCTCCAGCAAGGGTGTGCCGGCACGATTGAGGTCGATACCGGTCATGCCGTGATAGTCCTCGTGCAGCGATTTGCCTGCATCTTCTTCCAGATGCGCTCGAGTCAGGTGCACGGTTCTGACTTCCGACTTGCCATCTTTCTCAAGCACGAAGCTGAGGGTGCCGCCTTGTACCACCGGAATTTCATATTGGCTGATCTGGTAGCCCTTGGGCAGATCAGGATAAAAATAATTTTTGCGCGCGAAGATCGAGCGTGGCGCAATATGGGCGCCGATTGCAAGACCAAATTGAATCGCGCGCTCGACAGCCCCTTTGTTCAGTACCGGCAGTACCCCCGGCAGCGCCAGGTCTACAGGGCAGGCTTGGGTGTTTGGCTCAGCACCGAAAGCCGTTGCTGCGCCGCTGAAAATTTTTGATTCGGTCGTCAGCTGAGTATGTGTTTCCAAGCCGATCACGACTTCCCATTGCATAGTCTTCATCCCTCTCTACGCGCTCGGGCGACGCGTGTGCCAATCAGTCGCCCGCTGAAACTGGTGCGCCACATTCAGCAGCTTGGCTTCGCCAAAATAATTACCGATTAACTGCAAACCAACGGGTCGCCGGGAATTTTTTTCACCTTGGCCAAATCCGCACGGAATCGACATGCCAGGCAAGCCAGCCAGGCTGGTGGATAGTGTGTAAATATCTGCAAGGTAGTTGGCCACCGGGTCATTCACGCGCGCGCCTAAATCCCATGCCACGCTGGGCGCGACCGGGCCCATGATCACATCGCAATTCGAGAACGCTTGCTGAAAATCTTGCGCGATCAAACGCCGTATTTTTTGTGCCTGCAGATAATAGGCATCGTAGTAGCCATGCGATAGCACGTAGGTGCCGATGAGTATGCGACGCTTGACTTCATCACCAAACCCTTCAGCGCGGGATTTGCGATACATATCGCCAAGATCAGTGTAATTTTGCGCACGATGGCCATAGCGCACGCCATCAAAGCGACTTAAATTCGACGAGGCCTCGGCTGGCGCGATGACGTAGTAGGCTGGAATCGACATCGATGTCTTCGGTAGCGACACGTCTACGCGCGTTGCACCCAACTGCTCGAATGTTTGTAGCGCTGTTTCAATCGCGCTGCGCACATCGTCGGC
This sequence comes from Burkholderiaceae bacterium, assembly GCA_046082065.1. Lineage (GTDB taxonomy): Bacteria > Pseudomonadota > Gammaproteobacteria > Burkholderiales > Burkholderiaceae_D > Pernthalerella. The sequence goes on along the minus strand of JBJTXC010000388.1, from coordinate 4,674 downwards.
CAACCCGTCACCGACATATTCTTTTGGTATGCCGATTCTCAAGCCTTTGATTGAATCGGCAAGATGACGCGAGAAATCTTCCGGGGCGCGCTCAATACACGTGGCGTCGCGCGGGTCGTGCGCGGTCATTGCATTGAGCAGGAGCGCGCAGTCTTCTGCCGTCCACGCCATCGGCCCACCTTGGTCAAGCGATGAGGCAAAAGCAATCATGCCGTAGCGCGATACCCGACCGTAGGTTGGTTTGATGCCGGTGATGCCACACAGTGCTGCCGGTTGACGAATTGAGCCGCCGGTATCGGTGCCGGTGGCGGCCGGTGTTAATCCGCCCGCGACGGCAGCCGCCGAGCCACCAGATGAGCCACCCGGCACGGCGCGTTGATCCCACGGGTTTTTAACCGGGCCGAAAAACGAATTCTCGTTGGACGAGCCCATGGCAAATTCATCACAGTTCAATTTTCCGAGCGTGACCATACCTGCAGCGCGGAACTGTTCCACCACGCTGGCATCAAACGGGCTGTTGTAGCCGGAGAGCATCTTTGAGCCTGCGGTGGATGGCCAGCCGCGGGTCACGAAAATATCTTTGTGCGCGATCGGCACGCCGGTCAACTCGCCGCCTTCTCCGCTGGCCAATACCGCGTCGGCTTGCTTCGCCTGCGCCAAGGTCTGCTCGGGGTTCACGCTGATAAATGCGTTGAGGTCGCTGCTGGCAATGCGGTCGAGATAAGACTGCGCCAGCTCGGTGGCTGACAGTTGTCTGCTCTTTAGCAGTGTGGACAATTGCTTGAGTGTTTGCATGCGTGTGTCTTGATCGCGTGGTCCGTTGTGCTGATATTGACAGGATGGCTGAACGGATGCTCAACGGATGAAAGGTTGGCGTCTTTACTCGATGACTTTCGGAACGAGATACAAGCCATCTTGGACACTGGGTGCAGACTGCTGATAGTCGTCACGATGATTCGCCTCGGTCACGCGGTCTTCGCGCAGGGGCATCGCCAGATCATCGCGCCACACCGCGACCGGGTGCGCGAGTGGTTCGACATGGCTGGTGTCGACGGCTTTCATTTGCTCAACCAAGGCAAAGATGTCGTTCAACTTGGTCAGCGTATCTGCAGCTTGCTGTTGGGAGAGATCGAGTTGCGCCAGTTTGGCAAGTCGGGCGATGTCGGAGAGGGACAGAGACATGAGGTAATGAGCCGAAATGCTCGCGACTAGCGTTCAAAAATGACAATCAGCGCGACCGGCAAGCGGCGTAGAGTCACAGGGTGTACGTGAAGTTGGGGTTAGCGACCAAGGGTCAGCCACTTCATTGAAGCCAACTTCATGCAGAAAATCGGCGCTTGAATCGACGCCGGTTTTCGCCGGAGAAAACCGTGGGAATACAGGCGATTCCGCGTTTCTGAGAGCCAATTTCGAAAGGATTATAAGGTAGAATGACAAGTTAAATAACGCTTAGGCTGCTATCGGGCCAAGACCCGGCGGTCATCGCTCTCGCCGTCAATGGCGAGTTTTAGGCGCATCTGGGATTCATATTCATGTTTTCTTTTCTTCGTAGCTATTTTTCAAACGACCTCGCGATCGATCTGGGCACAGCGAACACGCTGATCTACGTGCGAGGCCTCGGCATTGTGCTGGATGAACCGTCGGTGGTGGCAATTCGCCAGCAAGGCGGACCCAACGCCAAGAAAAACATTCAAGCAGTTGGTAAAGAAGCCAAGCAGATGCTTGGCAAGGTACCGGGCAACATCGAAGCGATTCGGCCGATGAAAGACGGCGTGATCGCCGACTTCACGGTCACCGAGCAGATGCTCAAGCAGTTCATCCGCATGGTGCATGACACTAAATTATTCAAGCCCTCACCTCGCATCATCATTTGCGTCCCGTGTGGTTCGACCCAGGTAGAGCGCCGAGCGATCCGTGAATCTGCACTGGGTGCTGGCGCATCTCAAGTGTTCCTGATTGAAGAGCCGATGGCCGCAGCGATCGGTGCCGGCTTGCCGGTGTCCGAGGCGACCGGCTCGATGGTGGTCGATATCGGCGGCGGCACCACCGAGGTGGGCATCATCTCGCTCGGCGGCATGGTCTACAAAGGTTCGGTCCGCGTCGGCGGCGATAAGTTTGACGAGGCTATCGTCAACTATATTCGCCGCAACTACGGCATGCTGATCGGCGAGCAAACCGCCGAGACCATCAAAAAACAAATTGGCTCGGCTTTCCCCGGCACCGAGGTGCGCGAGATGGAAGTCAAAGGTCGCAACCTGTCTGAGGGTATTCCTCGTTCCTTCACGATCTCGAGTAACGAAGTACTGGAGGCGTTGACCGATCCACTCAACAGCATTGTTTCCGCGGTCAAGAATGCGCTCGAACAAACACCGCCTGAACTTGGTGCCGACATCGCCGAAAAAGGCATGATGCTGACGGGTGGCGGCGCCTTGTTGCGCGATCTGGATCGTCTGTTGATGGAAGAAACCGGCTTGCCCGTGCTGGTCGCCGAAGATCCGCTCACTTGCGTGGTGCGCGGCTCAGGTATGGCGCTCGAGCGCATGGACAAGCTCGGCTCGCTGTTCTCTTACGAGTGAGCGAAGGGCCGCGCCTCAGTGATTTTCCAGCGGCCCCCAACAGTTACCGAGTCAACCTCGGCGTCGCGCTATCTTCCGGCCGCTGATATCGTGGTCATTCACCCGTGATGGAATACAGCCCACCACCACTGTTCAAGCAAGGTGCGTCGGCGCGCGCGAAAATGCTGGTGTTCGCCCTGATCGCCGTCGCATTGTTGATGGCGGATTCTCGTTTCAAGGCGCTTGCTGCCATTCGTCAGGCGGTGGGCGTTGCGCTCTACCCTGTGCAAGTCATGGCGATGCTGCCGCGCGACGCCTTTTTTGCCACCACCGAATACTTCAGCTCACTCGCTTCACTCAAAGACGAGAACCGGCAGATGCGCGAGCAGCAAGTGCTGAATGCGCAGTTGCTGCAGCAAAGCCGCCAGCTACAGGCGGAAAATGCCTATCTGCGCAAGCTGCTCGAAGCTTCCGAGCGTATACAACTCAAGACCGTCATGAGCGAAATTCTGTACGACGCTCGCGACCCGTTCTCACGCAAGGTGATTATTGACCGGGGTGATTCTCACGGTATCAAGGCCGGCCATCCCGTGATTGATGATCTTGGCGTGGTAGGGCAAGTCACCCGGGTATTTCCATTCACGTCCGAGATCACGCTGTTGACCGATAAAGAGCACGCAATTCCTGTGCAGGTGCTGCGCAGTGGCGTGCGCAGCGTGGCATATGGGCGGGGCCAAACCGGCGAGTTGGAGCTGCGCTTCATGGCATCTAACGCCGACATTCAGCCCGGCGATGTGCTCACCACATCCGGCATCGATGGCGTCTACCCGGCAGGTCTGGCGGTGGCGACCGTGATGACCGTCGATACCAAAACCTCGGATGCGTTTGCGCGTATTTTGTGCGAGCCGACGGCAGGTGTCTCGCGGCACCGGCAGCTATTGGTGCTGTTGGGTGATCCTGCCGCGATGCCGCCGTTGCCGCCGCCCGAGAACACCTCACCCGACCGGCCACGGCGCCGCAGGGAGGGCGCTGACTGATGATGGATCGCGAAAACATTCTGCTGCCGGTCAATCCGGCGTTCATCGCGTTCAGCTTGCTGGCCGCGTTTTTCATAAACCTGTTCCCCTGGGGCGGCTGGCATTGGGTACCCGATTTCGTTGCGCTAACGCTGGTGTTCTGGAGTATTTATCAGCCACGCAAAGTAGGGATAGGCATCGCATTTCTAATGGGCTTGGTGATGGATGTGCACAGCGCCTCGCTGCTTGGCGAGAATGCCTTGGCGTATACCTTGCTGTCTTATTTTGCGATCACGATTCACCGGCGCGTGCTGTGGTTCCGCTCCACGGTGCAGGCGCTGCACGTACTGCCCTTGTTGCTGGTGATGCAGGTGGTACAGGTGCTGGTACAGCTCGCGGTCACCGGCAAGACGCCTGGCTGGAGTTACTTCGCCCAAAGCTTTGTTTCCACCCTGGTTTGGCCGCTGGTGTGCTGGCTACTGCTGGCACCGCAACGTCGCGCGGTTGATCGCGACGATACGCGTCCGATTTGATGTCGTCATCTGTCATGTTGGTGAGTCTTAGGCCCGCGCCGTGACCGAGATCAAAGATACCGAACGCGAGATACAGCTGTTCCGACTGCGCCTGTCGGTAGCAGGCCTGGTCGTGCTGACTTGTTTCGGCCTGTTGATGCTGCGTTTCATCTGGCTGCAGGCTGTTCGTCATAGCGAGTATTACGAGCGCGCCGAAAGCAATCGAATTTCGGTGGTGCCTGCGGTGCCGAATCGAGGGCTGATTATCGATCGTAATGGCGTCATCCTGGCGCGTAACTACTCGGCCTACACGCTTGAAATTACGCCAGACAAAATCAATCGTCCGCTCGATACGGTGATCGATGAGTTGGCAAAGATTGTCGACATCCAACCCAAAGATCGCAAGCGCTTCCGTCGTCAGATGGAAGAATCGAAATCGTTTGAAAGTTTGCCAATTCGTACGCGGCTGACGGATGAAGAGGTGGCGCGTTTTGCAGCACAGCGTTATCGCTTCCCTGGCGTTGATATTCAAGCGCGTTTGTTTCGTCAGTATCCGCTCGGTCAAACCGCGTCGCACATGATTGGTTACAT
>JBJTXC010000387.1:0-5427 GCA_046082065.1 Burkholderiaceae bacterium | reverse complement strand
CCGCTTACGTGAGCGCAGATGCATGCACACATCGCCAGTTGCCACGACTGCTACACCCTGCTCGGCACCAATCTGCTGCATGGTACGTTTGTGCTGTTCATCCTGACCACGGTAGAGCAGTGTCAATGCCAGCCGCGCGCGTGATCCGAATACTTGCCGCATCCACTCTAGCTGCTGCCGTAATAGATCCGGTGCAATACAGTAGCTGGGGGCCAGCAGCATGATGCAATTCGGCAGGCCACGTAAATGCATCAGTGGTGCTACTGGCTGCGTAAAGTCATGGGTATGTAGAAGATAATCACCTTTATCGACACGGCTGCGCGCGAGTGTGATCAGTTCGCATAAATTACCGTAACCATCCCGATTCATCGCCAACGCGATTAGACGTAACGCTACGCCGTTATCGTCAACAATCCGAAACTGGCTGCCGATGATTAGTGATAGGCCTTGTCGCTTGGCCTCGCTGTGCGCACGCACCACGCCAGCGACCGAACATTCATCGGTGATTGCGATGGCGCTGTAGCCGAGTTCTGCAGCGCGCGCGACCAATTGCTCCGGGTGTGAGGCGCCTCGAAGAAAGCTGAAATTCGATACGCACTGTAGTTCGGCGTAACCGGGAAGAAGGGAGGACATTATGCAAATAAGCCGTGTAAAAACCAGCGCGCGGTAGCCGCGTCACGCTCGCGATAAATCCAGTAGCATGCGCCCTCCTCCCCTTGCGCTACAAAGTAATCACGCAAAGCGAGCGCACCATCCCACCATCCGGCTTCGATGCGCTCTGGCCCGGATAGCAATCGGAGTGATGATCCATAAAACGGCCGGTGCTGACGCACCATCAGCGGCAACGGCTGCTCCAGTAACCAGAACGGACGCGCAGCTGTCGGTATCTCGGCGTGCTCAATGGCGCTGGCTTGGTGCGCGGTCTGCCACTGATTCGCGTGCTCGGGACGATAATCAGCGCACGGTGCAGGCAAGCGCAATGCGTCGGCGCCAAGACGCGCCATCAGTAGCTCAAGTAAGCGTTGATCATCCTGCGCATGACTGGCGGGGCTTGCGAATAGCTGCCCACTGGGTGCTATCCATGCACTGAGTTGGCTGGCTTCCAGACGCAACGCAATCACCGGTGCGGTCAATTGCAGCTGCCCGAATCGCTCTTTCACCAACCGTACCAAGTGCGATTCTTCACAGCTAGGCTCGGACAGTGTTACTTCCAGTGTGCTCGGTGCCACACTCGCACGCCCTTTCTCGTGCACCAGCCAAAACATGAAACAACGAACCGCTTGCTGCCGCGCGACTAACCAGCCGACCATTTGCGCTAACAGTCGCTGCGCAGCAAATAGCAGCATCGGCGTCTGATCGATGCGATACGGTAGCTCGATCGATGCCTGAAAACTTGCAGGTGCTTCCAGCCAATCGAATAATTCCGGCGCCTCGCCATAAGCGCGATCAAGCGCTTCAAGCAAACCCGTGCGAGTACGGCGTTTGAGTCCACTACGTGGCAGTCGGCGCACATCAGACAGCGTGCTGCAGCCGATACCTTGCAGCCATTCATGATGTATCGCAGCCTCGGGTAAACAAGTAAAACTCAGTCCATCCAGCCAGCGACACATAGTGTCGAGTTTGATCGTACGTCGCTGTAAAAGATGATGCGTTGATGTTTGATGGGTTGATGTTTGATTAGTTGAATTTTGATGCTTTGATACTTGATATTGGGTTCGATGATGCGGCTGCTGCTGGCGTCCACGATGACGTGCAATCAACCAAGCGCCTTGCGCCGTCGGCGCCATACCCAGTGCCATTGAAAAACCAAGCGTCTGTACGGTATGGTGTACACGACGTGATAGTCGTCGATGACCACCAAACAGCGACAAGCTGGCGCTGACATCCATCACCAGACTTTGGTGATCAATCGCCGCGATCTCAGGTGTGTACTGCATCAGCGCAAGCGTGACAGCCTCGAATGATTGCTGCTCACGTAGCAGATCACGCGGCTGCAGTAGCACCTGCGGTGCGATGCTGTGCACACTGACCGCACGCATGCCGATACGAACCCCTTGCGCGGTGGCCATACTGCTGAGCGCGATCACCTGCGCACCATCAGTGATGGCGATCGGCAGCGGCTCAGACCAGCGTGGGTACAGCGCCTGCAAGGGCAATCGAGTCAGAATGACGGCGATCCAGCAGCGCATCGCTTGCCTCATTCGCAGAATGTGTTGCGCTGGTTGGGCGTGTATCGCGACCTGTCCAGAACACGTGTATCGGTGACGCGCATAGCGGCCCGCGTCGTTTCAGTATGTCGAGCTGCACACCACCTGCCAGCGGCTGCAGCGCAATCCGCAATGGCGCGGGCGATGGCATATCACTGGCCGACAATGGACGCATTAACCAGCACAAGGTGTCCGAAGCTTGTGCCGCCAGTTGCAGACGACGCAAGGATTCATGCCGCATGCTTGTCTGCCAGAACAGCAGCGCACCACAGCTGCCATTACGCAGCACCTGCTCCGCGCTCCACAGCGCATCAGCTTGGCGCGTGGTGCGTATCCATAGTAATTTTTTCGGGCTCAAGCCCCAGTCACGCCAAGCGGCGATATGCGGTACATGCGGTGGCTGCAGCAGAACGATGCGTTGCTCACCAAGTGCATGCAGCGCGGGTTGCAACAGACGCAGCTCACCAATACCGCTTTGCGCTAGCAACAACTCGATCAAGCCACCCTGAGGCCAACCCTGGTGAGGTAATTCACGGTCAAGCGCTGCGTGCCCGGTGGCAGTGACCTTGGCGCGCGCAACTCCCATCTGACCAGCGCGCCAGACATGCGTATGGAGCGCTGCAGGAAGCACGCCGGAAATCGATGCAGGAATCGATGCGGGAATATTTAACGACAGCGACGGCGATACCGCCGCTATCGCAGATGTGGAGACAGTCATCAGTGATCCTTTTATGCCGGTGACAGCAGATGAAGGGCGCTACCTAGTGCTTTCTGAGGAGTGCTTTCAAGACTGCTTCGATGCTTAAATTACTGTATAAATATACAGCATTTAGGAAGGCGCTGATGAAATTAAATGATCAATATTTAACTTTAAATAAGTTAATTAACCTATTGATTTTTATGATTTATAGACATAGAAAAGGTTGATCGATTGATCAGCCTGATGTGATTTGATTGACCCAGTTGCGAAGCCAGTTTCTCGGCATAGATACGCTGGGGGTGCTGCTGTGGCGAATGCGCCAGTGATTTCATTGATAGCAATGCAATCATCAATTATAATTTACGCCTATTCAATATCGGAGCCTCACCGTGGCCAGTATCACCATCCGCAACCTTGATGACAATATCAAGCAGCGTCTGCGAGTGCGTGCGGCCGAGCATGGCCGCTCAATGGAGGAAGAGGCGCGCGACATCCTTTGGCGAGTTGTGAGCGATGCTGCTGCGCCGCGTGACTTGGCCGCTGCGATCCGCGCCCGCATTGCCCCAACTGCGCGAGCCGACCTTGAGCTACCCGCTCGCGAACCGATGCGTGAGCCCCCGCAGTTCGGCCGACAGCCGCGATGATCATCCTTGACACCAACGTCCTCTCCGAACTGCTGCGACCAGCACCTGCTAAACAAGTCGAAAGATGGTTAGCGGCACAGGATGGTACGAAGGTCTACTTCACCACGGTCGGCGAAGCAGAACTGCGACACGGTGTGGCCATTCTTCCCGGAGGCAAGCGTCGCAACGCGCTCACCACCGCAATTGAGGGTTTGCTGGAAGAAGACTTTCGCGATCGTATCCTGCCGTTTGATCGTGCTGCCGCCCGCGCTTACGCCACTATCGCCGCTGAACGCCGCGCCGCAAGGCGTCCTATCAGTCAGTTTGACTGTCAGATAGCCGCGATTGCCCGCGCCCGAGAGGCCACTGTAGCAACCCGCAACACAAGCGACTATGAAGTCTGCGGCATCGAATTGATCGATCCCTGGACATTCAGCGCCCGCCAGTAAGCGGCTACAACCAACCGACCTGCTTCACCCAAACGCGACCAGCGTCAGTCAGCTAGGCGTGCAGATGCAAGCTACCCGAATCCATACCCGGTAACGGCGGTGCTTCGCCAGTCTCGGCCTTACCGACGTACTGCGTCCAGGCGCGCGCGATTTTCAGGAAGCTTTGAATTTGCTGCTGAAAGTCTTGCAGCGTCAGCCCTTCAATACAAACATCCGTGCTGATGATCAGCGCGCCCTGCGGTCCAGCCAAACCGATTTTCACACCACCACTGTCACGCCACATCAAGTTGTAGCAAAGCATGGTTTCGTAGATCGCACGCTGTTGCACCTCGGCCGCCGCACCCAGCTCGGTTGAAATCACGATGCGTGCAGGATCTTCCGAAGCCTCGAACAGCAGAATGGTTTCATCAGAAAACTGTATGGCCCAGCTAGGGTCTTCGGTTTGCACGATGGCGTCGATCTCCGGCATCGCGGGGCCAAGTTGTTTGACCAGTTGCTCGATTTGTTCGATGGTTGTCATAGTGTCTTGTCTCGGAAAGTGAAATTTCAGCGTGCGCTACGGTGTCTCAGGGTAGGTACTTTGAATATGGGCTTGTGCCGGCTGTAGCAGCTGCTTCATACGCTGCAGGGTATTGGCCAAGCCATCCACCGTGCCGGGTGAACCGTACAGGGTTTTAATGGCGGCGTTGTTTGCTTGCGCGACCGCATGCGTCGATGTTGTCGCAACCGAGGGGGCGGCTGACACCTGAGCCGCTGCGCTACCGATACCATTGATTGACATAGGCTGTCCTTTCCGTCAGGTTGAATTCAAGCACCGAGATGAAGCATGTCGGTCGGGCTAGGCAGTTGGGCCGCCTGATCATCACCCTCCCCTGTCACGTACACGCCCCACACCTGCGCAATACTGACAAAATTAATCAGCACGGTTTGCAAATCATGACGATTAAGCGTAGCTGCAAACAACTCGTAGAGCAGGACCAGCTCACCGCCCGGACCGGACAGCGCCATCTTGACGCCCCCGGTGTCTTTCCAAAGCAAGTTGTAGCAGAGCAGGGTCTCGTACACCGATAGCTGCATGGTCTCCGACGGGGTGCCGAGTATCGCGGTCAGCACCACTCGATCCGGGTTCTCCGCCCACTCCAGCATGACAATCGACTGGTCTTCAAACTGAATCGCCCAGTTTTTTTCTTCGCTCTGGATCACGGCTTCGATTTCGGGCATGGCGGGCCCGATTTCTTCCATCATGATCTGCATGCGTTCCAGATTTGTTGCCATGCGTCTACTCCTTGTGGTCAGCACTAGCTCGTGGGAAATTTTGGAGATCTGTGAAATAAAGCAACAGATAGTTCCGCCAGCGGGGTCAGATACATACATCGAGCCATCAGGCAAACCAAAATCCACACCCAAAGCTCATCCATCACCTTCTCCCTCAAAGGAAAAAACCATCG
>JBJTXC010000386.1:0-2868 GCA_046082065.1 Burkholderiaceae bacterium | reverse complement strand
CGGTCAAGCGCGACGCGATGGAAAAAGCCTTGGTATACATGAATCTCAAGCCGAACACATCAATCACTGACATTCGTATTGATAAAGTATTCATCGGCTCATGCACCAATTCGCGTATTGAAGATCTGCGTGCGGCCGCAGCCGTCGTACGTGGCAAATTCCGCGCGTCGAACATCAAACTCGCGATGGTGGTGCCGGGTTCAGGCTTGGTGAAAGCGCAGGCTGAGAGCGAAGGGCTGGACAAAATTTTTAAAGACGCTGGTTTTGAGTGGCGGGAGCCTGGTTGCTCGATGTGTCTGGCGATGAATGCCGACCGGCTTGAACCCGGTGAGCGGTGCGCCTCAACATCCAACCGTAACTTCGAAGGCCGTCAAGGTGCGGGTGGTCGCACGCACTTGGTCAGCCCGGCCATGGCTGCAGCCGCAGGCGTTGCTGGCCATTTTGTTGATGTACGCGCCTTTACTTAAACATCATGAATCCATTGACTGTACTCGAGGGTTTGGTGGCGCCATTGGATCGCGCCAATGTGGATACCGACGCCATCATTCCAAAGCAGTTTCTAAAGTCCATCAAGCGCACCGGCTTCGGCCCTAATTTGTTCGATGAGTGGCGTTATCTGGATGTTGGCCAACCGGGCATAGACAACAGCAAGCGTCCGCTGAATCCTGACTTCGTACTGAACCAACCACGCTATCAAGGCGCATCGATCCTGCTGACGCGAAAAAACTTTGGATGTGGTTCATCGCGTGAGCACGCGCCTTGGGCACTCGAGCAGTACGGTTTTCGCACCATCATTGCACCCAGCTTTGCTGATATTTTCTTCAACAATTGCTACAAGAATGGCCTGCTGCCTATTGTGCTGTCCGAGCAAGCGGTAGACCAGTTGTTCAACCAAGTGAAAGCATTTCCCGGCTATCAGCTCAGGATAGATTTGCCGGCGCAAACGGTCAGCACGGTGAATAGTGACGCCGTGTATCACTTCGAGGTTGACGCCTTTCGTAAGCACTGCCTGATCAACGGCTTGGATGATATCGGTCTCACCCTTCAGCACGCCGACAAGATTCGCGATTTTGAAGCGCGTCATCTAGCGACCAACCCTTGGCTGAATAACACCATCACTTGATATCGGTTTATCTCTCATGAAAATTGCAATCCTGCCGGGCGATGGCATCGGCACCGAGATCGTCGACCAAGCGCTGAAGGTACTGAATGCGCTTGACCAAAAATTCGACATGGAGAGTGCACCGGTCGGTGGCGCTGGCTATGAAGCGCATGGACATCCGCTCCCGGAAGGCACATTGAAGCTGGCTAAAGAAGCCGATGCTATTTTGTTTGGCGCAGTGGGTGACTGGAAATACGACACCTTGGAGCGGCCGCTCCGTCCTGAGCAGGCGATCCTGGGTCTGCGTAAACATCTGACGCTATTTGCAAATTTTCGGCCGGCGATTCTTTATCCCGAATTAGTCGGTGCGTCTTCACTCAAACCGGAAATTGTGTCGGGGCTGGATATTTTGATCGTTCGTGAATTGAACGGTGACATTTATTTTGGCCAGCCACGTGGTGTGCGTGAGGCGCCGGACGGACCTTTCAAAGGCGCGCGTGAAGGTTTCGACACCATGCGTTATTCAGAGCCCGAAATTCGTCGGATTGCGCATGTTGCATTTCAGGCAGCCCGGAAGCGTAGCAACCGATTGACCTCGGTCGATAAGGCGAATGTGCTTGAAACTTTCCAGTTCTGGAAAGACATTATGACCGACGTTCACAAAGACTATCCGGATATCGAGCTTGATCATATGTATGTCGACAATGCCGCGATGCAGCTCGTGCGCGCGCCCAAAAAATTTGACGTGATTGTTACCGGCAATATGTTCGGCGATATTTTGTCGGATGCTGCAGCGATGCTGACCGGCTCGATTGGCATGCTGCCATCCGCCTCGCTCGATGCCAATAACAAGGGCTTGTATGAACCTTCGCATGGCTCAGCACCGGATATCGCGGGTAAAGGCATTGCCAATCCGCTGGCAACGATTTTGTCAGCAGCGATGATGCTGCGCTTCTCGCTGAATTTGCCTGCGGAGGCAGATCGTATCGAGAGTGCGGTGAAGAAAGTATTGGCACAGGGCTTGCGCACGCCCGATATCTACGAAGCTGGCACGACCAAGGTAGGCACTGCCGAGATGGGTGATGCGGTGGTGAAGGCACTGGCCTAGAGATAGATTTGCAGGAAAATGTAAGCGAATAAGGAAACATCAATGAAACTCGTCGGTCTGGTCGGTTGGCGCGGCATGGTGGGCTCGGTGCTGATGCAGCGCATGCAGGAAGAGAATGATTTCGCTCATATCGAGCCAGTGTTCTTCTCAACGTCGAACTCAGGCGGCAAAGCGCCCGCATTGGCAAAGAACGAGACCACGCTGAAAGACGCCAATGACATCGATGCCCTGAAAAAATGCGACATCATTCTCACTTGTCAGGGTGGCGACTACACGACTGAAGTTTTCCCCAAGCTGCGCGCTGCAGGTTGGAACGGCTATTGGATTGACGCCGCATCCAGCTTGCGTATGAAGGATGACGCGATCATCGTGCTGGACCCGATCAATCTCGGCGTCATCAAAGATGCACTCACTCAAGGGGTTAAAAACTACATCGGTGGTAACTGCACCGTGTCATGCATGCTGATGGGTCTGGGTGGCTTATTCAAGCATGATCTGGTCGACTGGATGACGTCCATGACTTACCAAGCTGCTTCCGGTGGTGGCGCGCAGCATATGCGCGAACTTTTGACGCAATTTGGCAGTATCCATGCCGAGGTCAAAGCCTTGCTGGATGACCCGGCCTCGGCGATTCTGGAAATTGATCGCAAAGTGCTGG
>JBJTXC010000385.1:0-9074 GCA_046082065.1 Burkholderiaceae bacterium | reverse complement strand
CATTGGCAACAGACTTAATGTCTCTAGAATGAGGGCATTCTGGATATACGCTCGATCCCCCCAAGGCTTTCAGAAGAAGGGCTGTAGCGCATGGCCCTTGCAACCACTCCGTACATCCGACTGCACGCTCAGGATGACGTCGTCATCGCCCGCCAGCAATTGGTCGCAGGCATTGTGCTGGAAAATGTCACCGTTAAAGGCCTGATACCTGCCGGGCACAAAGTGGCCATGCGGTCTATCGACGCCGGACAGCCGATACGCCGTTACAACCAGATTATTGGATTCGCAAGCAAGCCCATACACGCCGGTGAGCATGTTCATGTACACAATTGCTCGGTCGGCGCAGACAAAGGCGCGTTTGAGCGCGACTACGCTTTTTGTGTCGATGTTCAACCAGACAAACCTCGCCGTCATCGCGAGTTTATGGGTTACCGTCGCAATAATGGTCAGGTCGCGACGCGTAACTACATCGGGATTTTATCGAGCGTGAATTGTTCGGCGACGGTAGCACGCAGCATCGCTGATTTTTTTTCGCGCCGTATGAATCCCGAGGCGTTGAAAGATTTTCCTCAGATCGACGGTGTCGTCGCATTAACCCACGGCACAGGCTGCGGCATGGACCAGAGCGGCCTTGGTATGCAGTTACTACGTCGCACGCTGGCCGGTTACGCCACCCACGCGAATCTCGCTGGTGTACTGGTGGTGGGGCTTGGTTGCGAAACTAATCAGATCGCAGCGTGGTTGGACCACAGCCACTTGGCCGAAGGCCAGCTACTGCGCCCATTTAATATTCAGGATACTGGCGGTACCGCAAAAACGATCGACAAAGGGATTGCGCTGGTAAAAGAATTACTGCCGAATGCAAATGCTTGCGAGCGCGTAGCGTGCGATGTATCGAATTTAAGCGTGGGGCTGCAATGTGGTGGCTCGGATGGGTATTCAGGCATTAGCGCTAATCCAGCACTCGGTGTTGCGGTGGATAGATTAGTCGAGCATGGTGGCACAGCGATTTTGTCGGAGACCCCGGAAATTTACGGTGCCGAGCATCTGCTGACTCGCCGAGCGATTAACTCAGCCGTTGGCGAAAAATTAGTAGAACGCATTCGCTGGTGGGAAAACTATACGGCGATGCATCAAGGTGAGATGAACAATAATCCATCCCCCGGCAATAAGGCAGGTGGCTTGACCACTATACTCGAAAAATCGCTCGGTGCGGTAGCCAAGGGTGGTACCAGTAATTTATGCGCAGTGTATGAATATGCCGAGCCAGTCAAATCGCATGGCTTGGTGTACATGGATACGCCCGGATACGACCCGGTCAGCGCAACAGGCCAAGTGGCGGGCGGCGCTAACCTGATCTGTTTTACGACGGGCCGCGGCAGTGCCTACGGATGCGCACCCTCGCCCTCACTCAAGTTATCAACCAATAGCGCGCTATGGCAACGTCAGCAAGACGATATTGATATTAATTGCGGCGAGATTGTTGACGGTACGAGCAGTCTGCAAGATATGGGCGAACGCATCTTCGAATTAATGATTGCGACAGCGTCTGGCCTAGCCACCAAGAGCGAGCAACATGGGTATGGTCAGAACGAATTTGTGCCTTGGCAGGTATGCACGGTGATGTGACTACGATTTTTTGGTGTTGAGATCAACCACGGAGTATGACTACGATGGCTTTTAATCATTTCCCAATCTGCTGGCAAGCACTATCTGTCGGCACTGATATCGACTGTATGCAAAAAAAACGCCGTTCGATCATGCTGTTGTTGGCACTGCCTTTGTTGATGGGCATCGTGGCGCAAGATATCCATGCAGCCGAACCTATCAAAATCGGTCTGGTGAGTGAAATTACCGGCGCCAATGCAGAAGCGGGTAGCTACACCATCAACGGTACCAAACTCGCCATCGACATGATTAATAAAAATGGTGGCGTACTCGGTCGACCATTGGAGTTAGTGATTGAAGATAATCAATCGACCAACCCCGGGACGGTACTGGCTTTTTCCAAACTCGGTGGCGATAAGAATATCGTTGCAATGATTGGGCCGATTCGAAGTACGCAAGTACAGGCTGCATCGCCCGCCATCGCCAAGGCTGGTATTCCCGTCATGATCGGCGGTACCGATCCGAGCCTGACCAAAGTAAATAATCCCTGGTTATTTCGCTGCAGGCCAAATGACAGTTTTTCTTCGCGTGTAGTGGCTGACTTTGGCGTGAATACCCTGAAGCTAAAAAAATGGGCGATCGTCCACTCTACCGATACCTTTGGCAGTGGCGGTAAAAAAGCGCTTGAAGATGAGCTCAAGACACTGGGGGTAACGCCGTTGCTAGTACAGGGGTACACCAATAATTCTCAGGATTTCACACCTGTGGTGCTCGCCATCAAAAAATCCGGCGCCGAGGTAATTGGCAGTTACATGACCAACTCGACCGATCTGGGCATCCTTGCCAAGCAACTGCGGCAACTTGGTGTCTCAGCCACTTGGATCGGCTCTGCAACGATTACCACCGATACCGCCATCAAGCTGGCCGGCGACGCACTGCATGGCACGTATGGCATTGCTGATTTCAGTGCAGATGCCAATGACGCAGCCAAGGCGTTTGCTGCAGCCTACCGTGCACGCTACAAGCTTGAGCCTGATGTTTATTCCGGCTGGGCTTATGACGCAACCCATGTCATCGCACAAGCCATTGCCGCGTCAAAAAGTACGCGTCCGGAAGATATTCGCAAGGGCATCCTCGGCCTGAAAGACTTCAAAGGCGTTGAAGGTAACTTCAACTTTGATGAGTCGGGTGATGGCCTCTCCGGTTACAACGTCCTGCGTAACGATAAAGGCAAGCTGGTGTTTATGAAGCATGTCGAATTCAAGCGATGAGACGAGTCATTGGCGCTAATGATGAAGTTTTCAGATAACAAGCGCATCAACAGACTCGAATTTCGGAGACGGGTTGGATCTCACCAATAACCTTCAGGTTTTGTTTCAAGGGCTGGCGCTAGGGAGCATCTATGCGCTGGTCGCTCTTGGCTTCGTGCTGATTATTCGCGCCGCCAACGTCGTCAATTTTGCGCAAGGTGATTTCGCGATGGTGGGCGCTTATCTGATGGTGGCCACGCTCGGGGCAATGATGCCGTATTGGCTGGCCTTCATCATCGCGATTTTGGCCATGGGTGCTTTTGGTTGGTTATTTAACGTTGCGGTGTATTACCCGCTACGTCATCGTTCATTCCTACCGGTATTAATCTCAACGCTGGGTGCCTCCATATTTTTACAAAATCTGGTCCTGGCCATCGCTGGCGCCCAACCGAGACCCTTACCCAAATTGCTCGATTTCGATGGCTTTCTGGTGGCCGGTGTTTTTCTTGATAGCCAATATCTGGCCATACTCGGTTGCACAGCAATTTGCGTGTTGTTTCAGTATTTTCTTTTCGAGCATACCCTGCTTGGCAAACAACTACAGGCCACGTCGCAAGACAAAGACATGGCACGGCTGCTGGGTATTCCGGTGGCGCTATTGATTGCGCTGACCTTTATCTACAGTGCTGCACTGGGTGGCTTAGCCGGCATTCTGGTTGCGCCCATACTATTTGTGTCGATTGGTATGGGGTCCATCATTGCCCTCAAAGCGTTTGCCGCCACGATTGTGGGTGGCTTTGGTGATGTCAAAGGGGCGATTGTTGGTGGCCTACTGATCGGCATTGTCGAAAGCTTTGCAGCGTTTCATATATCAGTACCGTATAAAGATGCCTACGCGTTTTTGATGCTGTTCTTCATTTTGATTTTTCGTCCTCAAGGTTTGTTCGGCGAGAAAATCTCGGAGAAAGCATGAACACGACCGATACGGCCCGTAGTTCGAACTCAAGCTGGTATCGTCCGCGGCGGCTAGGTATATCCGCCGCATTGCTTCTGGTGTTGCTGCCGTGGCTAGGCACACTGAGCCCGTTTGTCTTGTCTATTTTGATGCAGGCTGCCACCTACGGCATCGCCGTGCTCGGCATGGTTGTGGTACTGGGTTATACCGGGCAAATCAATCTAGGCCAAGCCGCATTTTTCGGTTTTGGCGCTTACAGCGTCGCGATTGGTACCACGGTATACGGTCTGGGATTTTGGCCCGCATTATTCATCGGTCTGGTGATCGCTTCAATCGTGGGTGCTGCGCTGGGCATGACCACGATGCGACTCGGTGGCCACTATCTGGCGATGATCACTATCAGCTTTCAGCAGATTTTTGATTTAGTCGCAGTGAACTGGATCGATGTTACCCATGGCCCGGATGGTGTGGCCGGTATCGGTCGACCCGCGGTGGGCCGCATCCTGCTGAGTGACGACCGCGCCTATCTCTCATTATGTTTTCTGGTGCTGGCACTCATGATTGCACTGGTCGCCTGGCTACCGCATACGCGATGGGGACGCGCGATGTGCAGTATTCGTGACAATGAGCTCGCAGCCGAGGTGGTTGGCATACCCACACTCAGCGTGAAGATTGGTGCCTTTACCCTGTGCGCTGCGCTCGGTGCGATGGGTGGTGGGTTATACGCGGCGGGATTTTCTTATATCAGCCCGGATAACTTCAATTTCAGTCGCGCCATCGAGTTTTTATCGATGGTGCTGCTGGGCGGTGCGCAATCGCCATTCGGCGGCGTGCTTGGTACCACACTGCTCATTTTGTTACCCGAGTGGCTGAAAGAAATGCCGAAGTCGCTGCAGTTCATCAAAGATGTTTATTTGGTGATTTACGGCCTTGCGGTCATTTTGATCATGGTATTCATGCCGCAAGGTATTTGGGGGTTACTGCGCGCCCGCTTCAATACACGCTCGGTCATGCCCATGCCTGCCGCGACGCTATCTTTTGATGACAAAGATGAGTCTCATGCCGTTCTGTTGCAGGTCTCTGGTTTGAGCAAGTCTTTCGGTGGTTTGCGCGCAGTCGATGGTCTCGATCTTGTGGTGCGACGAGGTACCATCCATGCCCTGATCGGACCGAATGGCTCTGGTAAAACCACCACGCTGAATTTAATCAGCGGTATTTATCGACCAACCTCAGGCAGCATGCATGTCGAAGACACCGATGTGACACGCAAAGCGCCCCATCAGCGCGCGGCCTTGGGTTTGGGTAGAACATTTCAAAACATCCGACTGTTTTCGAGCATGAGCGTGCTCGAAAACGTCATTATTGGCGGACAACGTCGCGGCAATCCTATCCAACCCGGTGAATACGCACTTGCACACAGAGCGCACGCCGCGCTGGGATTTGTTGGTCTTGACGACAAGTGTGCGGAGTTGGCGAGTCAATTACCCTATGGCCATCAGCGATTAGTCGAGATCGCGCGTTCAATTGCGGGGCAACCCAAGCTGTTACTCCTCGATGAGCCCGCAGCCGGGCTCAACCAAACAGAAAAAGGCGAATTGGTTGAGTTGCTGCGGCGCTTGCGTGATGAACATGGGCTCACCATTCTGCTGATTGATCATGATATGCGGCTGGTAGAGCGCGTATCGGATGTAATTACCGTGCTTAACTTCGGCAAGAAAATCGCCGAAGGTACGCCGACTGAGGTATTACAAGATCCGGCAGTCATTGCGGCCTATCTGGGAGACACCCGTGGCGTTTCTTGAGCTGAAAAATCTATCCATCAGCTACGGTAGCGCTTCAGTATTGCGCGATATTTCCATTCAGGTGGCGTCCGGCGATATTGTCACCATACTCGGTGCCAATGGCGCTGGTAAAACGACCCTGCTGCGCGCCATCTCCGGGCTGGTCCAACCTGCTGCGGGCGAGATATGGTTCGATGGCGAGCCAATACATGTACTCACGCCTGAACAAATCGTACGTCGCGGTCTGGTGCATGTGCCTGAGGGTCGACGTATTTTTCCGGGGCTTACGGTCAGAGAAAATCTCCTGCTTGGCGCGTCAAATCGCAAGTGGCCGAGTCGAGGCCAGATCGAGCGTGAGGCCGACGATACCTTGAGCCTGTTCCCGGAGCTTCAACCTTTTATTAACAACCTCGGATGGACGCTGTCCGGTGGCCAGCAGCAAATGCTGGCGATTGCCCGCGGGCTGATGGCTCGCCCCAAGCTCTTGCTCCTCGACGAGCCCTCACTCGGCTTGGCCCCGGTGATCGTACAGAACCTATTCGCTGCAATTCGTCAGGTTCATCAGCAAGGTATGACGATTCTGCTGGTTGAACAAAATGCGAATATCGCCTTGTCAGTGGCTACCTACGGCTATGTGCTGGAAACCGGGCGTGTCACAGTGTCTGGCACACCGAATGAGCTCAAGACTAATGATGAAGTACGCCAAGCGTATCTGGGTGGTCATCATTAAATACCCCTGAAAATCCAGGCCGTTTGGTGTCTATTTAAAAAGCGATAAGATAGAACTGCAACCAGATAAATTCTTATTTGCCCTATTCAGATTAACTCATTTATTGACGCACCCTTTATGCCTATTGAATTTACCCGGTCGTGGACTGACCCTGATGTCGAACTCTTCCAAGATACGGTCGTTCGTTTTATCGAAGAGAAGATGCTGCCTGACGATGAGGCTGCCCGTCACCGCGGCGATGTAGGCCACGCATTGTGGGCTGAGGCAGGTGCTACGGGTCTGCTATGTACCGATATTCCAGAGGAATGGGGCGGTGGCGGTGGCGACTTCAGGTACGAAGCCATCATGCATGAAGAGATGGCGCGCCGTGGCCTGACCGGCATGAACACCTCGGTCCATTCGATCGTGGCGCATTACTTCATTAACCACGGTACACCCGAGCAGAAAGCGCGCTATTTGCCGCGCATGGCCCGCGGTGAGTTGGTCGGTGCGATTGCGATGACCGAACCGGGTACCGGGTCTGATCTTCAGTCGGTGCGAACGCGTGCGCTGCGCGAGGGTGATCATTACCGTTTAAATGGCAGCAAGACGTTCATCTCAAATGGCAAGTTGGCAGGCGTGATCCTGGTTGTTTGCAAAACAGATACCAGCAAAGGTGCAGCGGGCATTTCGCTCATGGTGGTCGAGACTGCGAATTGCACAGGTTTTCGGGTGGGGCGTGTGCTCGATAAAATCGGCTTGAAAGCGCAAGATACGTCTGAGCTTTTTTTCGATGATGTGATGCTGCCGGCAGACGCTTTATTAGGTGGTGTCGAAGGCCAGGGCTTCTATCAATTGATGGCAGATCTGCCTTATGAGCGATTAATCATTGGCCTTACCGCACAGGCGGCGATGGAAGGCGCTTACGAAAATACGCTCGCTTATGTACGCGAGAGACAAGCATTTGGTAAATCAATTATTGATTTTCAAAATACCCGTTTCAAGTTGGCAGAAGTCGCCACCGAGATTCAAGTCGGCCGCGCGTTCATGGATCGGTGTATAGAAAAGCTGTTGAAAGGCGAACTGGATACCGCAACCGCTTCGATGGCCAAACTCTGGGGCTCCGAGGCACAGGGCCGCGTGATCGACACCTGCCTGCAGTTATTTGGCGGCTATGGCTACATGAATGAATATCTGGTAGCACGCATGTTTACTGATGCACGTATTCAGCGTATTTATGGTGGCACCAACGAGATTATGAAAGAAGTCATCGCGCGCGCGATGTAAGCGCGATGCAAATGCCATCCGAACAGTCTGCCAATTGCGCTTGCTCGGAAGCTGTCATTCGATTTGGAGAATTTTATGTCTGAAGCTTTTATCGTTGCTGCTTGCCGTACTGCGGGTGGTCGTCGTAACGGTCGGCTGGCGCGTTGGCACCCAGTCGATCTGGCGGCACAAGTATTGAATGAATTGATTCGTCGTGGCCATGCTGATCCGGCTATGGTAGACGACGTGATCATGGGTTGCGTGAGCCAAGTCGGCGAGCAATCGACTAACGTAGCGCGTAATGCAGTGCTTGCAGCGGGCCTGCCCGAGTCGATACCCGGCACGTCAATTGATCGGCAGTGCGGCTCGTCACAGCAGGCGCTACATTTCGCAGCGCAAGCCGTGATGTCAGGCGCGATGGATGTGGTGATTGCTGCAGGTGTTGAATCAATGACGCGCGTGCCGATGTTCACGCCATCGGCATTACCGCAAAAAGAAGGGCTCGGTTTTTATCAGAGCCCTGCTGTGAATCAGCGCTACGACGACGTGGTATTCAGCCAGTTTGTTGGCGCTGAGGTGATGGCGAAAAAATACGGCTTTTCACGTGAAGATTTAGATACCTATGCACTGCAAAGCCATACACGCGCCAAGCGCGCCCGAGAAGAAGGGATATTTGAGGGCGAGATCTTGCCCATTCCCATGCTCGATGATCAGGGCGAGCCGAATGGCGAATTTCACACCCATGATGAAGGGGTGCGCATGGATGCCTCGCTGGAGAGCATTGCCTCAGTCAAGCTGCTGCAAGAAGATGGTGTGATCAGCGCTGCTAACGCCAGCCAGATTTGTGATGGTGCGAGTGGTGTCATGGTGGTGAATGAACGCGGCCTGAAGGCCTTGAATGTTGAGCCTTTAGCCCGTGTGCATGCAATGAGTGTGATGGGCCATGACCCTATCATCATGCTGGAAGCACCCATCCCCGCGACTGAGCGCGCCTTGAAAAAAGCGGGCATGCATATTGATGATATTGATCTGTATGAGGTGAATGAAGCCTTTGCCTCGGTACCGCTGGCCTGGCTGAAAAGTTTGAATGCAGACTCCAATAAGCTGAATGTGCATGGCGGTGCGATTGCGCTCGGCCACCCACTCGGCGCATCAGGTACCAAGCTGATGACGACGCTTTTGTATGCACTGCATCAAAAAAATAAGCGCTACGGTTTGCAAACCATGTGTGAAGGCGGTGGTATGGCCAACGTCACTATTGTTGAGCGGCTTTGATCGAGCACCGCAAGCGATGACCGAAAACACCACCTCGGCCGCACGGGACTTGGTCGAGCTATCGATCACCGACTCAATTGCGGTTCTGCGGCTGCATCAACCCGAGCGTCTTAATCCGCTCGGCATACCAATGCAAACCCAATTGCGTGAAACTTTGGCGGAGCTCAGTCGTCATCCGCAAGTCGCTGTATTGATCATCACCGGCTCAGGTAAAGCATTTTGTGTCGGTG
>JBJTXC010000384.1:0-4616 GCA_046082065.1 Burkholderiaceae bacterium | reverse complement strand
AATAGCTTGGGTGGTTTGTTCACCGAACAACAGCTGATGGATGCTGGTATTGATCCCCAGGCACGGCCAGAAACCGTCTCAGTCGACGGCTACGTTAGGTTGGCACAAAGACTCGCCCCATCAAAAGTCCCATCAAAACTTGGGCAGTAGCGCAGGTTCGTGGTCGCGCAAGGTCTTGCGCGCTTGCTCAAACTCGGGAAATACAGATTGTACGGTGGCCCAGAACTGCGGGCCGTGGTTCATCTCGCGCAGGTGCGATAGTTCATGTGTCACAACGTAATCGATATTCGGCAGTGCGAAATGCATCAACCGCCAATTCAGTCGAATTCTTCCGTCAGCAGTGCACGAGCCCCATTGGGTAGAAGCCGACGACAGCGCGAAGCTCTGGTAACTCACGCCGAGCTTATCAGCATAGATGGTGAGTCGTTCCGCAAAAATACGCTTGGCCTCGCTCTGCAGCCAACCTTGAACACGGTCTTTCAGTTGCTGTTCACCGGCAGCGCTGGGCAAGCTCAGGTGTAGTTCGCGCGTGGCGCTATCAAAATATGCGCCGCTGATGGTGCCTGGGTCCGCGACGCGCAGCGTAATGTCCGCGCCAAGGTAAGGAAACACGGCACCATCGCGCCAGACCATCGCGGGTTGTAATCGCCGAACCGACCGCTCCCGCTGTTCGTTCATCTTGCGGAAGATCCATGGCTGCTTGCTGACGATAGCGGATTCGATCTCATTGATGGTGATCCAGCGCGGCGCACTGACGCGCAAACCATCATCATCGATCAAAAACCCAATCGTCTTTCGCTTTGAACGAATCAGCCGATAATCAAGGTTCAATTGTTCCAGACGAATACGTCGGTGCCCCGCAGGGATCGGTGTGTCCGGTACGGTGGAAACAAGGGGTGCTGTGTTATCGCTATCGCCGAAGAGTGCGTCCAGCGATAGCTGATTCGGATCAGGTATTCGCTTCTTCAGGAATTTTGTCAGCGACATTAGTGAGTTCAGGTGCTTTAGTGGCTTCAGTAGTGAATCTATGATGCGTAAGCGCTGGGTGTGATCACCCGCATTTCGGATTCTATCCAATGTTCGACTTTCTCCATCAACTCGTTCGCACTCAGGCCCTGCGGTGAGATGGGTGTGCCGATCGAGACCACAATCGTACCGGGCTTTTTGATAAAGGCATTGCGCGGCCAGCAATCGCCGGAATTGACCGCGATCGGTACGACCGGCGTATCCGTGCCAATCGCGAGGATCGCTCCGCCATTCTTGTACTTGCCCTGACTCCCGACCGGTGTACGGGTCCCTTCGGGAAACATGATCACCCATTGACCATCATTCAGACGTTGTTTGCCGGTCTCGATCACTTGCGTCATCGCCTCGCGACCGCGGCTGCGATCGATCGCGATCATTCGCAACATGGCCAGGCCCCAGCCGAAGAAAGGAATGAACAGCAAAGATTTTTTGAATACAAAAATCAGCGGGCGAGGCATCAGCCAGCAATAGAAAATGGTTTCCCACGCTGATTGATGTTTGGATAGCAAAATGACGGGTGCACCAGGCAAATTATCGAACCCCTTCACGTGCCAGTGAATTCCGCAAACATATTTCGCTGCGTAGCAGATGAATACATTCCAGCGAATGATCATCCAGTATCGCTGTCGGTAGGGCAGCAACAGAAATGCAAAGCAGCCGATTGCCCAGATCACGGTGGCAATCACGATCAGTACAGCGAATAACAAGGAGCGGGCGAACAAAGAAGCGCGTGCCATCAGCATTTAAGAGGATTGGTGGCGTGCATCACTGAACTCAAGGGTTTAGCGCTTGGCGGTCAACGCGGAGCGAGCTAATTCGGTGGTCTCACTGGCCAGGTGCGCAGTTTGCAGCAATTGCTCGACGACCGAGGCAAGATTGGAGAATACTTGCGTGCCCGGCGGCAGACCGCCGGTCTGTAGGGTTTTTTCACCCTTACCGGTGCGAACCAGATAAGGGGAGCAACCGACCTCGAAGGCGGCTTGCATATCGCGTAGTGCATCACCCACCATGGGTACGCCGCGAAGGTTGATGCCAAAGCGCTTGCCGATGGCAGTCAGCATGCCGGGTCTTGGCTTGCGGCAGTCGCAGAATTCATCTGCCGCATGTGGGCAAAAGAAAATTGCGTTGATATGGGCACCCACGGCAAGCGCAGACAAATGCAATTTTTGATGAATTGAATTGAGCATGCGCATATCGATCAGACCGCGCGCGACAGCCGTTTGGTTGGTTGCAATGGCTATTTGATAGCCGTGCTGGTTCAAGCGCGCAATCGCTTCCAATGACCCGGGAATCGGCCGCCATTCTGCAGGCGACTTGATGTACTCGTCCGAATCAAAATTGATTACACCATCACGATCCAGAATAACGAGTTTCTTTGGGGTCTGCATATACGCAATCTCAGGTGGCCAGCTTTGAGATATCGGCGACGCGATTCATCATGCCGTGCAGCGTGTTGAGCAAGGCCAGTCTGTTGGTGCGTAGTGCTGCGTCTTCAGCCATCACCATCACATCATTAAAAAATGCATCAACATCGTCACGCAGCGCTGCAAGTGATTTCAGTGTCCGGCTGAAATCTCCCGCGGCATAGGCCTGGTCAACGTCGTGGCGTGTCTCCGCCATGGCGCCGAACAGTCGCTGCTCGGCAGGCTCGTGCAATAGCGTCGTGTTGATCTCGCTCGGCACTGTCTCATTTTTTTTCAGGATATTCGATATACGCTTGGTGGCAGCCGCAAGCGACGCCGCTTCGGGTAATGCAGCAAACGCGGTGACTGCGTCCAGCCGTTCGACGATATCGTCCAACCGATCAGGTGCTTGCGATACCACGGCTTCGACAGCATTTTGTGAGCAGCCGCGATCCCGCAACAAGCCGCGTAGCCTGTCATGCAAGAAGACGATCAACTCAGTCTCGGGCGAGGTGAAATGTGCATTGCCATGGAATCGCTCGACCGTCATAGCCACCAGGTGTGACAGCGATAGGGTCAGACGCTGCTCGATCAGCATGCGCAGTACGCCGAGTGCGTGCCGGCGCAGGGCAAATGGATCTTTGTCACCGGTCGGCGCTAAACCGATACCCCAGATACCGACCAGCGTTTCCAATTTATCTGCCAGTGCAACCATGGTGCCGGTGCGTGTTGAAGGTAGCGCATCACCGGCAAACCTGGGTTGGTAGTGCTCGCCGATTGCGATGGCGACCTCATCAGGCTCGCCATCATGGCGCGCATAGTAAGTCCCCATCGTGCCTTGCAGCTCGGGAAACTCACCCACCATATCAGTCAATAAATCAGCTTTGGATAGCAAGGCTGCGCGCTCGGCCAGCTGCTCATCCGCACCCAAGGATTTTGCAATCGCGATGGCAAGTGCTACCACCCGGCTGTTGCGCTCCGCCTGTGAACCTAGCTTGTTGTGATAGACCACAGCAACCAAGCCAGAGACTCGGTCGAACAATGGCCGCTTTTTATCTTGCTCGAAGAAGAATTTCGCGTCGGACAAGCGCGGACGAATCACGCGTTCGTTACCCTGGATGATGTTGGCTGGATCTGCGGTCTGTATGTTGGAGACAATCAGAAACCGCGAGCGTAATTTGCCAGCTTTATCAGTCAACGCAAAATACTTCTGATTGGTTTGCATCGTCAGAATCAAACATTCCTGCGGTACGGCGAGAAACTCATCGTCGAACTGACAGGTGTACACCACAGGCCACTCAACCAAAGCGGTAACTTCATCCAGCAAGGCAGCTGGCATCAAAATGTGGTCATCACCCGCAGCTTCGAGTAGATCATGCTTAATTTTTTGTTTACGCTCTTCAAAGCTGCCAATCACTTTGCCTTGCTCGCGAAGTACGTCCTCGTATTGATTTGCTGATGCCACCGTCAAGGTCGTTTGCGCAGATAAAAATCGATGTCCGAGTGTGGTACGTCCCGATGCCAATCCAAGCGCACGAAGCGGCACGATCTGATCATCGAGTAGTGCCATCAAGCCATGCACAGGCCGAACAAACTGCACGGTGACACCATCCGGACGCTGATAGCTCATCACCTTCGGAATAGGTAGCTTGGTGATGCTCTCGTCGAGCACCGATTGCAGACCCGTGGCCAAGGGCTGCCCGGGTGCCATGTAGCTGAAGAAAAAACTTTCGGCTTTGCCATCATTGGCGCGCTCTAACTCGGCCAGTGTGATGCTCGAGCGGCCTGCTTGTGCGGCGAGTGCAGCGAGCTTTTTTTGCAAAGGCGCGGTGGGCTGTCCGTCTTGATCAAGCGCGACGTTTACAGGCAAAACTTTTTCACGGATGGCTTTGTCAGGTGACGCGCTACGCACGCTATTTAGCTTCACCGCCAGGCGTCGCGGTGTTGCGTAAGCTGTGGCGGTGGTCGCCGTATCCAGAAAACCCCGGCTCGCGAGTCCTTCACGAATCAGGTGGGCAAAGCTATCACCCAAGCGCGATAACGCCTTGGGCGGCAGCTCTTCCGTGAATAATTCAAGCAGCAGAGTGTGTGTCATTGGGGAATTCCGGGCTTGCAGTCAGAGCGCACTCAAGCAGCCTTTCGTGTATCGCCAAGCATGGGGAAGCCGAGCGCCTCACGTGATGCGTA
>JBJTXC010000383.1:0-2187 GCA_046082065.1 Burkholderiaceae bacterium | reverse complement strand
CTGCGTTGACTGAAGAACGCCGCAAGGAAATGGTCAAGCTGGTGCGTAGTGAAGCCGAAGATGCGAAGATCGCTATTAGAAATATCCGTCGCGACGCCAATGAGAGTTTGAAAAAACTTTTAAAAGACAAAGCCATCTCTGAAGATGATGAGCGTCGTACACAAGACGAAGTTCAAAAGCTGACTGACAAGTTTGTCGCAGAAGTTGACAAGCTGGTGGTTGAAAAAGAAAAAGATGTGATGACGGTTTAAGGCCTGTGTTGAGCTAGTCGTATGATCCTTTTTTGACTCTTAGTCGAGCGTTCACATGAGCCATCCGAGTTCCACGTTGCAGATACCCGAGGCCGCACGTGTGCCAAACCATGTGGCGATCATCATGGACGGCAACGGACGCTGGGCGACAAAGCGCTATCTGCCGCGTGTAGCTGGACATGCCAAAGGGGTAGAGGCTGTCCGGTCTATCGTCAAGGCGTGTATCTCGCGCGGTATCGGTTACCTGACTTTGTTTGCTTTCAGCTCGGAGAATTGGCGCAGACCCGCTGACGAAGTATCCGTTTTGATGCGGCTGTTTGCCGGCGCGTTGGAGCGAGAGGTAGAGAGAATGCGTGCGGGCGGCATTCGTTTGCGCGTGGTTGGCGATTTATCGAGATTCGATGACGGTTTGCTGCAACTGATTCAGCACGCCGAAGACACAACAAGCGGCAATTCGCGACTGACGCTGACCATATGTGCGAATTACGGTGGGCGTTGGGATTTGATGCAGGCTACCAATCGAATGATTTCAGCGCATCCAGAGCGACCGCAATACAAAGAGTCAGATCTATCCCCTTATTTGGCTATGGCTTACGCGCCCGAGCCAGATCTATTTATCCGCACGGGTGGTGAGCAGCGCATCTCGAATTTTTTACTTTGGCAAATGGCCTACACAGAGCTTTATTTCACCGACAAATTCTGGCCAGATTTTGATGCTGTTGCGCTTGATGAGGCGATCATCTCGTACCAGCAGAGAGAGCGTCGATTTGGTCGCACCAGTGCTCAGCTCGTCGAGGTCAGGAAGGCCTCTTGATGTTGCGCCAGCGCGTCATCACCGCAGTTGTATTGCTTGTTGTGCTAGGCGCGGTACTCGGCTCGGGTTCGGCGATTGCTTTCAATCTGACGCTTGCAGTTTTTTTTGGGGCTGCGGTCTGGGAAGCGCTTCGGTTGTCTGGTGTTCGATTCGTGCTGCCGCTGGCCTTGGTGTCGGCAGTATTTTTGCTACCGATGATCAGTCGCGCGACCGATGAGTGGATACCGTTGGCGTCGATCTGTGTGCTGCTCTGGGGGCTGCGATTTTTTCCGGCGCTCAGGTTTGGATTGCCGCCCAATGCTGGCTTGCGTGGGGCATTGTTCAATTCGCTGTACCTGATCGCACTGCTGGGTTGTTTTGTTTCCATCGCGGGGCTTTGGCATCGCTCGGCCGTGTTTCTTTTGTCGGCCATGGCAATCGTCTGGGTGGCCGATATCGGTGCATATTTCGCTGGTCGCTCATTCGGTAAACGCAAGCTGGCGCCGAGTATTTCGCCCGGCAAGACGTGGGAAGGGGTGATCGGGGGTTTGCTTGCTGTCTTAATTCTGGCAGCTGTGGCGACCCAATTGCCGCAAACATTTCAGGCGCAGTTGCTGATGCGGTATGGCTGGATCAAGTGGGCATTGTTGCTCGGCTTGATGGTGTTCGCCAGCGTGGTCGGTGATTTGTTTGAATCGATGTTGAAACGACGCGCAGATGTCAAAGACAGCAGCGGTTTGCTGCCAGGTCATGGCGGCGTGCTGGACCGCATCGATGCACTGGTACCGACCATGCCACTGGCTTACCTGCTGGCCGCACAGATTCCCCTGTCGGCCTCGTGAAATAATCGCTTCATGCAATCAATCACCATTCTTGGCGCAACCGGATCCATCGGCGTATCTACTTTGGATGTGGTGGCGCGTCACCCAGATCGCTACCGCGTGTATGCACTCACCGGGCAGACACGCATCGAGGTATTGGCTGATCAATGCGCGCAGTTCCGCCCGCAAGTGGCGGTCGTCGGTACAGCTGAGGCTGCAACGCAACTGCAAGCCTTGCTCAAAGTACGTGGTGTGCAAACCGACGTACTTCATGGCGAGCAGGCGCTGTGTGATGTGGCGACTGCTTCAGCTTGCGAGACGG
>JBJTXC010000382.1:0-2492 GCA_046082065.1 Burkholderiaceae bacterium | reverse complement strand
TGCGAGTCGCGGTGCGGTCAAGCCGGTTTGTAACACGGTGTCCGCCGATCTTGACGGCTTGCCGCACTTTGACGCTGACCCATGCCCCATTTCGCCGCTAACTTATCCATGTTGTTTACCGAGGTGCCATTCGAGCAGCGTTTCGCGCGCGCGGCTAGTGCCGGCTTCAGCTTGGTTGAATGCCAATTTCCTTATCAGCTGCCTGCCGACGAGATACGCCATTTGCTCGACGCGAATGGTCAGACCATGGTGCTGCACAACCTGCCAGCAGGTGACTGGGCCGCCGGTGATCGCGGTAATGGCTGCGATCCTTCGCGAGTGAGTGAATTTCGCGCCGGTGTTGAGCAAGCGATCAACTACGCCACGACGCTGGGCGTAAAAAAGCTCAACTGTCTGGCGGGTAAATTACCTGCGGGCGTCAGCCAGCAGCAGGCACGAAACACCTTGGTCGAGAATCTTCGCTTCGCCGCCACAGCACTCGCGCCGCACGGTATTCAACTTTTAATCGAACCCATCAATCGATTTGACATACCGGGATTTTTTTTGGACAGCACCGCCAAAGCGCTGTCGGTCATGGATGAAGTGGGTGGGCATCAGGTCATGCTTCAGTACGACATCTATCACGCCCAACGCATGGAGGACGAGCTCGCCGGTCAATTGCGAAATAACCTGCACCGCATCGGTCACCTCCAAATCGCGGATAATCCGGGTCGTCATGAGCCCGGTACGGGTGAGATTAACTTCAAGTGCCTGTTTGGCTTAATCGATGAGTTGGGTTATCAGGGCGTGATCGGTGCTGAATACAACCCTGCCCGGGGCACTGAGGCAGGCTTGGGTTGGCTGCACGCATTGACTCACCAAGCACACTGAGCAAAAAAATTGAACGCGCGACGGCGTGAAAGGCGTCAAAGGCCTGAAGCGGATGCCAACAGCCCAGAGCTAATTTGATTGGACGGAGACAAGATGAACGCTGCAGCTACGCTGCTGAGAAGCATGTTTGACGCCGCGGTCGCTTCAGCGCAGCCGGCACTGTGTGTGCCACCGCACCTGCCCACACCGCAGATGCTGGGCAAAGGACGATTGTTTGTGATTGGTGCCGGCAAAGCCTCGGCTGCGATGGCACAGGCGGTCGAGCAGGCATGGTCTGGCCCGTTGACCGGCTTGGTGGTGACCCGCTACGGCTACGGCGTGCCCTGCGAGCGTATTGAAATTGTCGAGGCCGCGCACCCGGTGCCGGATGATGCGGGGTTGCATGCGGCACATCGCATGATGTCATTTGTCAGTGGCTTGAATGAAGATGACATTGTGTTGTGCCTGATCTCGGGTGGGGGCTCGGCGCTGATGCCACTGCCGATTGAAGGCTTGACGCTGGAGCACAAGCAAGCCGTCAATCGCGCATTGCTTGCATGCGGTGCCAACATCAGCGAGATGAATTGCGTGCGGCGTCACCTATCGGCGATCAAGGGTGGGCGTTTGGCGGCTGCGTGTCATCCCGCACGCGTCATCACGCTTTTAATGTCGGATGTGCCGGGCGACCATATGGTCGATATAGCATCCGGCCCGACCGTAGCAGACCCCACAGCCTGCGCTGATGCATTGGCGATTGTTGACCGCTACCGCATTGATTTGCCCGCCGAGGTGCGTGAGGTGCTGACGAGTGGTCGCGGTGAATCGATCAAGCCGGGTGATGCGCGCTTGGCGCGTAACGAAGTGAAGATGATTGCAACGCCGCAGATGGCCCTCGAAGCCGCTGCGCGGGTTGCCGAGCAGGCGGGCTACCACGCACATATTCTGGGTGATTCCATTGAAGGCGAGGCGCGCGATGTAGGCAAGGTGCTGGCCGCGATGGCATTGCAAGTTACCGGGCGCGGTCAACCATTCAAAGCGCCGTGTGTATTGCTATCAGGTGGTGAGACCACCGTCACGGTACGTGGCCAGGGACGCGGTGGTCGTAACGTGGAGTGCTTGTTATCGCTGGCGGCTTCACTCGGTGGTCACGCGAAAATTCATGCCTTGATGGGTGATACCGATGGGGTCGATGGCATGGAAGATATCGCGGGCGCCATGCTGTACCCGGACACGCTACAACGCGCGTGGCGCCATGAGATGCCGGTCTTGAAGTACCTCGAAAACAATGACGGCCATACTTTTTTCAGCGCGCTGGGTGATTCCGTTGTGACTGGCCCGACGCTGACGAATGTGAATGATTTCCGGGCGATTTTGATTGACGCTTGATGCGTGCTGAAAAATCTAGGTGACGATTTCTTTCGTGCGGAAAAACTTCAGTTAAATGCTTGCTTCCAGTGAGAAAGCGATCTTGGTTTTTTTAAACTTGTAAAGTAATTTTTACTTCGTCGTGCTGCTGCTCAGTCGACGTGGCATGGTGTCAAGAATTTTTTTGAATTTTCTTCACATGACGTTCTGAATTAGCGCACGCTGCTCAATTGTTTTTTCTGCCGATGGCTGATCAATGAAGCTGATCAGAATCAAGA
>JBJTXC010000381.1:0-2601 GCA_046082065.1 Burkholderiaceae bacterium | reverse complement strand
ACACCGCAGGCAAGCGCGTTTGAT
This sequence comes from Burkholderiaceae bacterium, assembly GCA_046082065.1. Lineage (GTDB taxonomy): Bacteria > Pseudomonadota > Gammaproteobacteria > Burkholderiales > Burkholderiaceae_D > Pernthalerella. The sequence goes on along the minus strand of JBJTXC010000381.1, from coordinate 2,577 downwards.
CCACCATCTCGAGACAGCCGTAGCCCGGCGCGTCGAGCCAGCGTAGCGTGACGACATGGTCGGGATGAAGAATATTTGACATGTTATTGGGACTTTTTAAAGTCTTTAAGAAAAATGAGCGTCAGACATGACGCGTGCGCTGTCTAGGCGGGGGCGGCGAAGACAGTACATGTAGTACGGCGAGGCGCACTCAACACCGGCAGCGACCTTTTTTGAGGGACTTTTAGTCGCCCTCGAACTCGCAGAGGGTATAAACAGTCAACCCCATCTTCTCCAGCTTGGCCCGTCCACCTAAATCGGGCAGGTCAACCACAAACGCACACTCGACCACGGTGCCACCCAAGCCACGCACCAGCATCACGGTGGCTTGCGCGGTACCGCCCGTCGCAAGCAGATCATCGATCACCAGTACTTTATCTCCTGCATCAATGGCGTCATCATGCATCTCGATACTGTCATGACCGTACTCGAGTGCATATTCATGGCCTGTGGTCTTACCGGGCAGTTTGCCTTGCTTGCGTACTGGCACAAACCCGACACCCAGCGCATACGCGAGGGGCGCGCCGAATAAAAAGCCCCGCGCCTCGGTACCCGCAATCTTGGTAATGTCGCGACCGCGGTATCGATCAACCAGTAAATCAATCGTATGCCGGAAACCGTCAGCATCTTTCAGCAACGTCGTGATGTCTCTAAATTGAATACCGGGCTTGGGGTAATCCGGAATGGTGCGAATCAAGGATTGAATATTCATGGTTTGGTGGTCGCCGTGGCATGTTTGCCATAGCTTTTGAATCGTTCAATCACGGCGCGCATTTCATCTGCAGAGAGCAGGACAGGGTGCCCAACTTGGCGTGCGATGAGATACTGCTGGCACAAAGATTCCAGTTCAATGGCAATTGCCATGGCTTCATCAAGATTGCGACCGAGGGTGATCATGCCGTGGTTGGCAAGTAAGCAGGCTTTGCGGTCTGCTAGCGCGGCGACTGCGTGCTGCGATAAGGTATCGGTGCCAAACAGCGCATAGGGCGCACAGCGCACCGAGTCGCCACCCGCGATGGCAATCATGTAATGAAACGGTGGCAAATCTTCACGCAGACAAGCCAGAGCCGTCGCGTGCGGCGCATGGGTGTGCACTACGGCATCGATCTCCGGGCGCGCCTTAAAAATCGCTGAATGAAACTGCCACTCACTTGAGGGTTTGCCGGGCCCCATCACCTTGCCTTCGAAATCCAGTGACACGATTTTTGATGGTGTGATCTCGTCAACTGGGACGCCGGTCGGCGTGATCAAAAAATGCTCGCCCTCACGGCAGCTGACATTGCCCGACGTACCGCGGTTCAGCCCACTGCTATCTAGGTGCTTGCAGGCGGCAACAATCTGCTCTCTTAACAAGGCGCTCATATCCTCGGGATGATGATTTTCGGCTGATGATTATCGCTGCTGATGGAGCAATCAAGAAGACAGCAGTCGTCCGGCAACCGCAGAGAGTTTTTCCAGCATCGCTGGATCACGTGCCTCTGGTGCGGTAATCAGCGCAAATTGCAGCGCGCTACGGCAACTGCATTGCGATGCAGTGCCATCCGATTTCAGCTGCGGTACCACTTGCTTAACCAGTTCACGCCCTTTGTTGGCATTGGCCATCAACACGCCGATGATCTGCTCGACCGTCACATGGTCATGATCTGGATGCCAGCAGTCATAATCAGTCACCATTGCTACACTGGCGTAGCAGATCTCTGCCTCGCGTGCGAGTTTTGCTTCCGGCATGTTCGTCATGCCGATCACATCGCAACCCCACTGCCTGTAAAGTTTTGATTCTGCAAGGCTTGAGAATTGCGGGCCTTCCATCGCCAAATAGGTACCGCCGCGCACTGCCGCAATGCCGGCAGAGTGTGCCGCTTTTTGTAGATGATCACCGAGGCGCGAGCACACTGGATGCGCCATCGATACATGCGCCACCATGCCCCGCCCAAAAAATGATTTCTCGCGCGCGAAGGTACGGTCAATAAATTGATCGATGATCACAAAGGTCTCAGGCGTCAGCGATTCTTTTAATGAGCCGACGGCTGATAAAGACAGAATGTCTGTCACGCCCAGGCGCTTCAACGCGTCGATATTGGCGAGGTAGTTCACTTCGGATGGCGGGATTTTGTGGCCGCGGCCGTGACGCGGCAAAAACGCCATGGCCTGACCAAACAAGGTGCCGGTGAGAATCTCGTCTGACGGCTCGCCAAACGGTGAAGGGACCTTCACCCACTGGCGATCTTCTAATCCGTCAATGTCGTAAATGCCGCTGCCGCCGATGATGCCGACGACCGGGCCGGTTGCGTGCTGAGCCATGGGAGTGTTGGGCTGGTCTGAGGGAGTCCGAAGGGTATCAAATCCCGGGCCAGAGCTTTGCCTTCAGGGAACCCGATCACGTTGACCACGCTTGGTCGGCCCAGGCCAATCACCTCCTAAACCCTCGTCAAGCGGCGTTAGCATTGCGCATCACACCTTGATGGTGATGGGCCCGGCGCGCGTTGGTGATCGCCACACGAGCATTTAGCCGTGTCCATGGGCTCAGCGCCAACATTA
>JBJTXC010000380.1:0-2460 GCA_046082065.1 Burkholderiaceae bacterium | reverse complement strand
TAAAATGGCGCGACCGTCGCCGAGCTGGCCAGACCACACGCCAAATTGATGGCCGGAGTAGACGGCAGACAAAGGCATCGAGCCGGGCATGACCGCATTACCGCTGAAAACCTCGGCAAAATCGGTGGTGCCAAACGCGGCGCGATCCAAGCCGATCAGGTCGGCGGCGGCTTCGCTCGCGCAGACTAAATACGGCGCCGGTAGCGGCGTGGCGCTGAGTCGGGTATGAAACGCAGGCGGCAGGCTGGCGAAGCGGTTCGTCAGAAGCAAATCCGACAGGGCATAGCGAAAATGATGAGGATGTTCGGGCGAATTCATCGCGTTTTATGCGGTCGGCAGCCGGGATACCGGCACGACCAAGTCAATAGCGCGTCATTGTGACAGAAGGCTGGCATGTCTTCCGGCGGCGCAAATGCTGGCAATCTGCTGCGTTGCAAGATGAAAAACCATTGACGCGGCCTCATGCGGCGCACAAAAATCCGTTTCCCAATAAGAACCTGACGCCTGGGGTCGACAGCAAGCTCGTTCGTCTTGGCCGCATGTGGTTTGCGCTGCGGCTGCCGTCGACCAGACAAACAGGTTTCCATAACGATTTCGTCGGAGACACCATGGTGCAGTACCCAAAAAGCCCGCTGATGGGCAGCATGATGAGCCAGCCACTGCTGATCTCGTCGCTGATTCAACATGCCGACCGCTATTACAGTAATGTGGAGATTGTGTCGCGTCGGGTTGAGGGAGATATTCACCGCTATACCTATCGCGATTGTCATCGCCGCGCGCGCCAGTTAGCGAATGTATTCACACGGCTGAACGTGGGCATGGGCGACCGTATCGCGACACTGGCCTGGAATGGTTACCGTCACCTGGAAGCCTACTACGCGGTATCTGGCATGGGCGCAGTACTGCATACCATTAACCCGCGCCTGCATCCCGAGCAGATTGCCTATATTGCTAATCACGCCGAAGATCAGTACTTACTGTTTGATCTGACCTTCACGCCCATCATTGAAGCCGTCGCACCGTTGTGCAAGACCATCAAAGGCTTTATCGCCTTGTGTGATCGTGCGCACCTGCCGGCGACCGACAAGATTCCTAATCTGCATTGCTATGAAGATTTGATCGCTGCAGCGTCAGATCATTTCGACTGGCCGCTATTCGATGAAAACTCGGCCTCCAGCTTGTGCTATACCTCGGGTACCACCGGCAACCCGAAAGGGGCGCTGTACTCGCATCGCTCCACCTTGCTGCACTCCTATGCATCGTCGATGCCGGATGCGTTGAATGTGTCAGCGCGCGATGTGGTGTTGCCCGTCGTGCCGATGTTTCATGTCAACGCGTGGGGTTTGCCCTACTCGGTGATGTTGAATGGCGCCAAGATGGTGTTTCCCGGCCCGGCGCTAGACGGCAAATCCTTATATGAGTTGTTCGAGCAAGAGCAGGTGAGTTTTTCTGCAGGGGTGCCCACGGTCTGGCTGGGCTTGCTGACTTACGTTGGACAGAACCAGCTGAAATTTTCCAGTTTCAAGCGCACCGTGATCGGTGGCTCGGCCTGTCCGCCCGCCATGATGAAAACCTTACGCGAGGACTATGGCGTTGAGGTGGTGCACGCCTGGGGCATGACCGAGATGTCACCACTGGGCACGACCTGCACTTTGCTTGGCCGGCACTTGCATTTACCTGAACATGAGAAGCAAGCCATTCTTGAGAAACAAGGTCGGGCGATTTATGGCGTGGATATGAAAATCGTCGACGACGATGGTCATGAACTGCCATGGGACGGTAGCACCTACGGCAACCTGCTGGTACGCGGGCCGTGGGTAGTGTCCGGCTACTTCAAGAGCGAAGGTGGTGATGCGCTCGAGGATGGTTGGTTTCCGACCGGTGATGTCGCGGTGATTGATCCCGAAGGCTACCTGCAGATTACCGACCGGAGCAAAGATGTGATCAAGTCGGGCGGCGAGTGGATTGGATCGATTGATCTCGAAAATATTGCGGTGGCGCACCCGGCGGTGCTTCAAGCAGCCTGCATTGGTGTGTATCACCCGAAATGGGATGAGCGGCCGCTGCTGGTCGTGGTGAAAAAGCCGGGTATGGAACTGACCCGCGATGAGCTAATCGCTTTTTACGACGGCAAAATCGCCAAATGGTGGACGCCAGATGATGTGGTGTTCACTGACGCATTGCCACTGGGCGCGACCGGCAAGATTTTGAAAAACAAAATTCGAGAGTCTTATCGGGATTACAAGCTGCCAACGGCATGAGGCTTTGAAAATCCTTGTGTCGGTGGTTCGATTCCGCCCCGGGCCACCACGTTTTCGGGGTGTGTTAGCGAGACATCGTTTACACATCATTCCGGAGACATCGTTAACACCCTGGGACCGAAGGGGTTATCGATGGGCTCCACTCTACATGAATCCAAGTCGAAGTGGAATGTCATTGCCGCACCGCAATGCCGAAGGG
>JBJTXC010000379.1:0-6988 GCA_046082065.1 Burkholderiaceae bacterium | reverse complement strand
AGCGCACTCAGCTTGCCACCCCAGACACAGCCGCTATCCAGTCCAACCAGATACTTGCGTTGCAGTATGCCAAGGGTTGACCAATGCCCGAATACGATGGGGACTTGCGCAGTAAGTCGCCCGGGCACATCAAACCATGGCATGAATCCAGCGGGCGGCGCACCCGGCCCTTCTTTGGTGGCGAACTCCATTTCACCGTCTGCGCTACAGAATCGCAAACGCGTCAGCGCATTGACGATACAGCGCAGGCGTTCAGTGCCTTCCAACGAGTCTGACCAGCGCGCCGGTAGATTGCCGTACATTGCGTGCAAAAAATCCACCCAATCAGGTGCTTGCAAGCGCGCTTCGACTTCAGCAGCAAGTGACAGCACTTGTGCTGCTGTCCACTGTGGTAGCACACCAGCATGCACGCATAGCCAGTCGTTCACTGTCAATGCCAGCGGTTGATGACGCAGCCAATCCAGTAACTCATCGCGGTCGGGTGCCGTCAGAATGTCATTGATCGTATCGCCGGGTGAAGGTGCACGTACCTGATGCGCTGCTGCGAGCAGATGCAGATCATGGTTGCCGAGCACTGTGCGCGCACGTGTACCCATTGCCTTCACCCGACGCAGGGTTTGCAACGACGCGGGCCCACGATTGACCAGGTCGCCGACGAATACCAGCTGCGCATTGGGCGATGACGCATCAATCTGCGCCAGCAGATGATGCAGCTCATCCGCGCAGCCTTGCACATCACCAATGAAAAATGTTTCCATCAACCTTGAAAATCTTGTGATATCACTTTAACAAGCCATTATTACTTGTTACGATCGTCGCAGCCTGCCACGCGGTGCTTTGACATGACTAATGCGGTGACACGCTGCTGCGGCGCACCGGCGCACTCGATCTGACTGCCTTGAACTCGCCTCGCGCACGCATTGTAGTGATTGCAATGCATCTGGGCCACTCGCGTAAAATATCGGCTGCTTAATCATCGCCAAATTTGGCGAACTGGTAAGGAAATTCATGATTCTGGTGACCGGCGGCGCCGGCTTTATCGGCGCCAACTTTGTACTCGATTGGCTGGCAGCGGATGATGAACCTGTCATCAATCTCGACAAGCTGACCTACGCAGGCAATCCGGATAATCTCGGTGCACTGAAAGCGGATAGCCGCCATGTATTCGTGCATGGCGATATCTGTGACCGCGCCTTGGTGTCCTCGCTGCTGACGCAGTACCAGCCGAGCGCAATCGTGCACTTCGCGGCCGAGAGCCATGTCGACCGTTCAATTCATGGTCCCGGCGATTTCATTCGTACCAATGTGGATGGGACGTTCAATTTATTGGAAGCGACGCGCGCTTACCTCATCGCGCTCGATGATTCCAGCAAGTCACGCTTTCGGTTTCTGCATGTCTCGACGGATGAAGTGTTCGGCACCTTGTCACCCACTGATCCGGCATTTGCCGAGACTACCCCGTATGCGCCGAATAGTCCTTACTCCGCATCGAAAGCCGCGAGTGATCATTTAGTGCGTGCCTGGTATCACACGTATGGCGTGCCGGTCGTTACCGGCAACTGCTCGAATAACTACGGCCCGCTGCAATTCCCCGAGAAGCTCATACCCCTGATGATTGCCAATGCGCTTGCTGGCAAACCCTTGCCGGTGTATGGCGACGGTCAGCAAGTGCGTGACTGGTTATACGTGGGCGATCATTGTGCTGCTTTGCGTCGAGTGCTTGCAGCAGGACAGCTGGGTGAGACCTACAACATCGGTGGTTGGAATGAGAAGGCCAACCTTGATGTGGTGCATACCTTGTGTGATCTGCTGGATGAGCTGAAGCCTGTCGCTCAGTCGTATCGAGCACAAATCAAGTTTGTGACCGATCGCCCCGGACACGACCGTCGCTATGCTATCGATGCACGCAAAATTGAGCGTGAACTCGGCTGGCGACCTCAGGAAACCTTCGAGACTGGTCTGCGCAAAACCGTAGAGTGGTACCTCGATCATCAAGATTGGGTACGCAAGATACAGTCGGGTGAGTACCAGCAGTGGATGAGTACGAATTACGCGCAGCGTCAGGAGGCGTCCGCGGGAGCCTGGCCAGCGGGTCAGGGGGCAGGGAGTGAGGCGGCGTTGTTTTTGCTGGTGGCTCCGGCACACGACTCTATCCGGTCACCAAGGCAGTCTCCAAGCAATTGCTGCCGGTGTACGACAAGCCGATGATCTATTACCCGCTCACGACGCTGATGTTGGCGGGCATGCGCGATATTTTGCTGATCTCGACACCGCAAGATACGCCGCGTTTCGAGCAATTGCTGGGTGACGGTAGTCAGTGGGGGCTCAACCTGCGTTATGCCGTGCAGCCTTCGCCGGATGGATTGGCGCAGGCATTCATTATTGGCCGTGAATTTGTAGGCCAGCAGCCATCGGCACTGATTCTTGGCGATAACCTTTACTACGGTCATGAGCTGGATGGCAAACTCACTGCGGCCAACGGACGCGACACCGGCGCCACAGTGTTTGCTTATCATGTGATGGATCCCGAGCGGTATGGCGTAGTTGCTTTTGATGAGCAACGACGTGCGGTTAGCATCGAAGAAAAACCCGCTCAACCTAAATCCAATTACGCGGTGACGGGTTTATATTTCTACGACACCCAAGTATGTGATATCGCTGCAGCGATCAAACCTTCAGCGCGTGGCGAGCTGGAGATCACTGACGTCAATCGTGTCTATCTCGAGCAGAGCCAGTTGCAGGTCGAGGTGATGGGGCGTGGTATGGCGTGGCTTGATACGGGTACCCACGAGTCTCTGCTGGATGCCAGTCAGTTCATTGCGACGCTGGAGAAGCGCCAGGGTTTGAAGGTGGCTTGTCCGGAAGAGGTGGCGTTCCGCAAGCGCTACATCAACGCTGAGCAACTCGAGAAGCTGGCTGAACCCATGAAGAAAAACGAGTACGGACAATATCTGCTGCGCTTGTTGCAGGAAAAGGTGTTTTGATTCATGAATATTGTTCGCACCGATATTCCAGACGTACTGATTATCGAGCCCAAAGTCTTTGGTGATAGCCGCGGATTTTTTTTCGAGAGTTTCAATCAACGACAATTCGAGCAGCTGACCGGGTTGGCGCCAAATTTCGTACAAGATAATCATTCGCGCTCCGCAAGGGGTGTGCTGCGTGGGCTGCATTACCAGATACAGCAACCGCAGGGTAAATTGGTACGGGTGATCGCGGGCGAAGTGTTTGATGTCTGTGTCGACATGCGCCGATCGTCACCCACTTTCGGTCAAAGCGTTTGTGTCAGCTTATCTGCAGAGAACCACCGCCAGCTCTGGATACCCCCCGGCTTTGCGCACGGTTTTTTGGTGACCAGTGAGTCGGCAGATTTCACTTATAAAACGACCGACTACTACGCACCCGAGCACGAGCGTGCCGTGCTCTGGAATGATCCGGCGCTTGCGATTGCCTGGCCACTGCAGGGCGAGCCGCTACTCTCTGCCAAGGACAAAGCCGGTATCCCGCTGGCACAGGCCGAGACCTACGCATGAGACTGCTGGTGCTTGGCCGCAGCGGGCAGGTCGGCGCTGCGCTGACGCAATCGCTACAAGGCTTGGGCGAGCTGGTGGTGTTAGACAGAGCACAGCTCGATCTGACGCAGGCCGATGCCATCCGCACCACATGTCGAGAGCTGCAGCCGCAGATCGTGATTAACGCGGCGGCCTACACCACCGTCGATGCGGCAGAATCAGATTCAGCGACGGCATTTCAAATCAACGCTGAAGCACCGCGAGTCATGGCCGAAGAGACCGAGCGATTGGGTGCTACGCTGATTCACTACTCAACAGATTACGTATTCGATGGCAGCAAGCAGGGTGCGTGGCTTGAGGATGACGCCACCGCGCCGCTATCCGTGTATGGCCGTAGCAAACTAGCGGGTGAGCAGGCGATTACTGATGTGGGTGGTAGCCACGTGATCTTGCGTACCAGTTGGGTATACGGTTTGCATGGCAAGAATTTTTTGCTCACCATGTTGCGTTTAGCCGAGACTCGCGATGAGCTGTCGATTGTGGCCGATCAGCTCGGTGCGCCAACTTGGGCTATGACGATTGCCGATGCGACTGCATCCATCATTCGCGATTCAGGTGAGCCTGCTCAGTTAGCCGCGCTGTCAGGTATTTACCATCTATGCGCTGGTGGCCACACCAGTTGGTTTGGTTTTGCCGAGGCAATTTTTTCTCATGCCGCTGTTTCGAAAAAACCGAAGCTACATCCGATCACAACCGCCGAGTACCCGACACCCGCGCAACGCCCGCACAATTCCATCTTGAATACCGATAAATTTCGGCACACCTTTGGTGATCTGCCTGCGTGGGATGAGGCGCTCAATCAATGCATGCAAGCACACCCGAAATCGAAATCGATTGAATGAAACGATCAATACCATGACGACTGCAACACTGACCCCCGGTATTTTCAAAGCCTACGATATTCGCGGCGTACTCGGCAGCACGCTTGACGCGGCGATTGCCGAGCAGATCGGGCGTGCATTTGGTACCGCGGTGAAAGCGCGAGGTGAGCACTATGTGGTGATCGGTCGCGACGGCCGGCTATCCGGCCCTGAGTTGTCAGCAGCCTTAGCCAAGGGCTTGCAATCGACAGGGACCAGCGTGATCGATATCGGTATGGTTGCCACCCCCATGCTGTACTACGCCACACATCATCTCGCGGCTCGCAGCGGCATCATGGTCACCGGTAGTCATAACCCACCCGATTACAACGGCTTCAAGATGGTGCTATCGCGTCAGGCGATTTACGGTGAGGCGATTCAATCGCTCTATCGCAGTATCGTGGCGCAGGATTTCGTGCACGATGAAGGCGGTTATTTCGCGCTGGATATTCGCGATAACTACCTTGATCGCATCCTGTCAGATGTGAAACTTGCGCGTCCGATGAAAATCGCCATCGACTGCGGTAACGGTGTGGCTGGTAGTGTGGCGGGTGATTTGTACCGTGCGCTGGGGTGTGAAGTGACCGAGCTTTACTGCGAGGTTGATGGTCATTTTCCCAACCATCACCCCGACCCTGCGCATCTGGAAAACCTGCAAGATCTGATCAATACGCTCGCTCATGGTGATGCCGAGATTGGTCTTGCTTTTGACGGTGATGGCGATAGGCTGGGTGTGGTGACCAAAGATGGTCAGGTGATTTTTCCTGATCGGCAGCTGATGCTGTTCGCGCAGGACGTGCTGACACGTCATCCGGGCGGCGCAATTTTATATGACGTGAAGTGCACGCGGCATATCGCGCCTTGGGTGACGGCTGCCGGCGGCAAACCGATGATGTGTCAAACCGGCCACTCACTCGTCAAAGCCCGCATGCGTGAAACCGGCGCGCCGTTTGGTGGCGAGATGAGTGGGCACTTGTTTTTCAAAGATCGTTGGTACGGCTTTGATGATGGTTTGTACGCCGGTGCGCGATTACTCGAGTTGGCTAGCCGCATGCAGAATATTTCTCAAACGCTGAATGCACTACCGCAGTCCAAATCGACGCCCGAGTTGCAAGTGCAGTGTGCCGAAGGCGAGAACCATGCCTTGGTAGCGCGTATGCAAGCAGAGGCGACATGGCCGGCGGCGACCCAGGTTATTACGATTGATGGCGTGCGCGTCGAGTACCCGGATGGCTTTGGTTTGTGCCGCGCATCGAACACCACGCCCGTCCTGGTATTGCGCTTTGAAGCAGAGAATGATGCTGCATTGGCCCGGATACAGCGTGCAATCGGTGACGCGATTCTGCGTATCAAGCCAGATGCGCAGTTACCTTTTTAAGAAATTTTTCATGCCGAGTGATTTGTCGTGACGATATCGCTACGACTTTACTCGTTACTCTGGTGGTGTCTGCTGCCATTTGCGTTGGCGCGATTACTTTGGCGTAGTCGTCGTGAACCGGGGTATCGACAACATCTGACTGAGCGTTTTGCTTTTTATGCTGCTCGACCAGCAGCGCCACTGATCTGGGTGCATGCAGTATCAGTCGGCGAGACCCGCGCGGCTGAACCGCTGTTGCGTGCACTACTTGCCGAGTACCCTGATCATCATCTGCTGCTGACGCACATGACCCCGACTGGTCGCGCAACCGGTACTGCATTGTTTGGGGCTGAAGCGCGTGCACATCAGGCTTATCTACCCTATGACACGCTCGCGATGATGCAGTATTTCATTGCCCATTTTCGGCCGCGCCTTGGTGTGTTGATGGAGACAGAAGTTTGGCCTTGCCTGCTTCAAGCCTGTGCTGCGGCTAAGGTGCCGGTAGCGCTGGTCAACGCTCGTCTTTCCGAGCGATCTTTGCGCCGTGGGCAGCGATTTGCCGGGCTATTGCGTCGGGCTGCGCAGCAGTTATCGTTGGTTGCGGCACAAAGTGATGATGATGCGCGTCGTCTTGAGGCGATGGGCGCGCGTCATGTTGTGGTGGCTGGCAACCTGAAATTTGATGTGGCTAGGCCGGCCGCCATGTTGCAAGCGGGTGATGCATTACGTCGGCAGATCGGTCATCGACCGGCACTGTTATGCGCCAGCACCCGCGAAGGTGAAGAAGCCTTGCTTCTGGCGGGCTACATGAAGGCGACTTTACCCGCCGATTTTTTGCTCATGATCGTACCGCGTCATCCACAGCGATTTGCTGAAGTAGTCAAGCTGTTTGAAGATCAGGGCTTGCGTGTGGTGTGTAAATCGCAGCTACGTGGGCAGCCCGTACCTTCAGATGCGCAGCTTCTGGTCGGTGACACCATGGGTGAAATGTTTGCCTACTACACCGCATGTGATCTGGCTTTCATTGGCGGCAGTTTGGTAGAGACAGGCGGACAAAATCTGATCGAAGCCTGCGCTTGCGGCAAGCCAGTGCTGTTAGGGCCACATACCTACAATTTTACGCAGGCGAGCGAAGAGGCAATCACGCAGGGCGCCGCGGTGCGCGTTTATGACGCTGTGCAGGTATTCCAGGTAGCGTT
>JBJTXC010000378.1:0-2087 GCA_046082065.1 Burkholderiaceae bacterium | reverse complement strand
CTGCCGTCGCAACTACCACCGGATGCACTGGACGGCATACCAGACAGACCCGGGGTGTATCTGTTCTATGGCGAGAATGAATTGCCGCTGTATGTCGGCAAAAGCGTGCGCCTGCGCCAGCGTGTGATGTCGCATTTCAACGCCGATCACAAAGCGTACAAAGAAATGCGACTGTCGCAGCAACTGAACCGTATCGAGGTACGAGAAACTGCCGGCGAAATTGGTGCGCTATTGCTTGAAGCCAGTCTGGTCAAATCGCTGCAACCGGTACATAACCAAAAGCTGCGCCGGCAGGGTGATTTGTGTGCGTGGCAGTTAGTAGAAAACAATCATGGCCACTTGATGCCAGTACTTACACACGCCAGCGAACAAGACTTTGGTCGTGCCGATCGCTTGTTCGGGCTGTTTTCCGGCAAACGCAAGGCCGAGAGCGCACTACGCTCGCTCGCAGAATCTCATCAACTTTGTTTGGTTCAGCTTGGGCTCGAACGCCGAAGCGGACCGCAAAAACCCTGCTTTAATTGGCAACTGAAGCGCTGCCATGGCGCGTGCGTAGGCAAAGAGCCGGAATCTTTTCATCGCGCGCGCATGGAAGCCGCATTGGCCAAACTGCGCGTCGATACGTGGCCGTATCCCGGCGCGGTTGGCTTGATCGAGCGCGGCGACAATCGAACCGATGTTCATGTTGTTAACAACTGGTGCTATCTTGGCACCGCGCATGCCGACGATGAAATCCATGATTTGCTGGATCAATCACCATCGCGGCCCGCATTCGATCTCGATACTTACAAAATTCTCCATCGTGCGTTAACAAATAAACAGTTACCGGTACGCTTGCTACACCGGCAACAGCACTGAATTTCGACTCAAACCGCACCGCAATGCAGCAGCAAGACGGTTCGCTGAAATATAATGTCGCGTGTGCAAATTGCCGCGTGCGCTGATTGTTGCAGTGATCAACGACGCATCCAAATGGTCTGAACCGCTCGGTCTGATAGCGGTGTTACACGAAATTGACCATAGTCAAAAATTTTCAGGTCGTGATTGCTAGCATGAAGCGCTTTGTGATTCAGCTTCCATGATTCGCGCTTGGCACGATCGGTAAAGGTTTTTTCATCGAAGGTCCCTACGGAGAACAATAATGAGTGAAGTTGTTATCGTCGCCGCCGCTCGCACTGCGGTCGGAAAATTCGGCGGCACCATCGCCAAAGTCCCCGCCGCCGAGCTGGGCGCCCGTGTCATTAAAGGATTGGTAGCGAGAACCGGCGTCGACCCCGCGCACATCAGCGAAGTGTTGATGGGGCAGGTGCTGACTGCAGGGGTCGGACAAAACGCAGCGCGTCAGGCAGTGATCAAGGCAGGTCTGCCGGACATGGTGCCGGCCATGACCATCAACAAAGTATGCGGCAGTGGATTGAAAGCCACTCATCTCGCGGCGCAAGCAATTTTGTGTGGTGATGCCGAGATCATCATCGCTGGTGGTCAGGAAAACATGAGCGCATCACCCCATGTGCTGAATAATTCACGCGATGGGTTTCGCATGGGCGACGCAAAACTGGTCGACACCATGATCGTCGACGGCCTGTGGGACGTTTATAACCAGTACCACATGGGTATTACCGCAGAAAACGTCGCGAAGAAATTCAATGTTTCACGCGCCGAGCAAGATGAGTTCGCACTGGCATCGCAAAACAAGGCAGAGGCAGCGCAAAAAGCAGGCAAATTCAAAGACGAGATTTTGCCGTTTGAAATTGCGAGTAAAAAAGGCACCATCGTGTTTGACAGCGATGAGTACATCAAGGCCGGCACCACGCTCGACTCGCTGTCCGGTTTACGTCCCGCGTTCAACAAAGAAGGCACGGTCACGGCGGGTAATGCGTCGGGCATTAATGATGGCGCCGCAGCGGTCATGATGATGTCGGCGCAAAAGGCGCAGCAACTTGGCCTTAAACCGCTGGCAAAAATCAGGGCGTATGCATCTGCAGGTCTTGACCCCACCATCATGGGCATGGGCCCGGTACCTGCCAGCCAACGCTGTCTGCAAAAAGCCGGCTGGACGCATAAAGACCTTGATCTGATGGAGATCA
>JBJTXC010000377.1:0-2819 GCA_046082065.1 Burkholderiaceae bacterium | reverse complement strand
GCCGACGCTGTCATGGCCGAGAACGACAAGGTTGGCTATTAGAGCGGCCTCAGCTGCGCCCTTTCCGCCTGGCGTTTGGGGGTGTGGGCGCGGCGGATAGCCGCTTTGATTTTGGCGTTGAGCTTGTTACGCTAACCGGTTCACGTCATTTACAATCGGGCGCATGCACGCCTCCCCTTCCCTGCTGATCGTTGACGATCACCCCATCATCCGTGCGGCGCTGGCTGACGCACTGCGTAAACGCTTTCCTCGCCTTCGTTTGGAATCGGTCGGCGATGCAGAGTCTGGCATTGCGCTGCTCAAGCAAGAGCTTAAAAAACGCAAAGCGCAGCCGTGGTGGGTGTTGATTGATTTGGGTTTGCCCGGCATGAGTGGCTTGGCAGCCATCACGCAGTTACTCGCACTGAATGATGCGGTTCAAGTGATCGCGATCTCAGGTAACGATGATGCCTTACAGGTAGGCGCATGCTTCGGTGCGGGTGCAGCTGCATTCATCAGCAAGGCAGCGCCAACTGAAGATGCGATCACGATCGTGGCGCAAGCGGTGGAAGGTACGTTGATCAAGGGTACCTGGTTATCTGCCCGCGGTTTGGCCGACAGCGCTGCACTTAACCGTATTGCACTCACCGAGCGTCAGGTGCAAGTGCTTTCCATGATCTGCCAAGGCATGAGTAATCGAGAAATCGCCGATCAGCTCGGTATCACCGAGATTACTGCCAAATCGCATGTCGGCGGTATCTTCCGCGAGCTGCATGTCGCTAGCCGCACGCAAGCGGTGTTAGTGGCACAGAAGCTGGGGCTATTTGCAAATAACCATTAAGTTTCTCCTGTGTACAGCGAGGTGTGAATCGCCGCGCGCAGTTTTTCTGTGCTGAACGGCCGCTGCAACAAGGTCACCTTGGAGCCAACCTGACGCTGCAAGTCAGTGAATAGCGTTTCATCGCTGCATAGCAGTACCGGGATGGTGCTGTTGAATTCATCATTGATGCGAGTAATCACCTGCGCTGCTGGCTCGGATTGCATTTGCGCGTCGACCATCAATAAGCTTGGCACACCACCCTGTGCCGCGAGTTGGCGTATCGCCTCCTCGCTACTGCCCGCCACAATCACCGAGATACCAACACCGGGTGCCAACAAGCGAAGCGCGTTGCCAACATCCGGGTCGGGATCTACACACACCAAAAGCGTATTTTCAGGGGGCTCGAACATCACTTGCGGCAGCAAGCGCTCGATCAGATAAGTCTCGGCCAGCGCCACCTGCTCGCTACCTGTCGCTGCCGCACTCGCCAGTGGTAAATCAACCGCAAATACCGAACCCATACCCACATGGCTTGCCAGCGAAACCCGCGCGCCGATCCGTGCCGCCAGGCGACGCGCAATCGCCAAACCCAGTCCAACGCCTTGAGTGGTGATGGCTGCGTTATCTCCACGCGTGAACTCATCAAATATTTTTTTACGCAGCCCCGCACTAATACCGGTGCCGGTATCGATCAACGCGATACGGCAGCGCTCAGCGCGCCGCACCAGCCTGAGCCGTACCCCGCCGCGTTGTGTGTAACGCATGGCGTTGCTAATAAAGTTTCTCAAAATGCGCTCGAGCAGACGGGGATCAGTCTGCACCCAGAGCACCTCATGATCAGGCGTGCGCAGCGTCAGTTTCAGGCCCAGATCTTCGGCCATGCGTCGATGCTGCTCCACGATTTGTTCGCAAAAATC
Source organism: Burkholderiaceae bacterium (assembly GCA_046082065.1). Classification (GTDB taxonomy): domain Bacteria; phylum Pseudomonadota; class Gammaproteobacteria; order Burkholderiales; family Burkholderiaceae_D; genus Pernthalerella. The sequence continues at coordinate 1,103 of JBJTXC010000377.1, read as the reverse complement.
ACGCGCGTTGATACGCTCCAGCGACACTTCCAGCGCACCGCTATCGAGCCGGCTGACATCCAGCATGCTGTCGAATACATCATTCATGTAGCCCATGCTTTGCCGTAGTCGCAACAAGCTCTCGGTGGCACGTGCGCGCTCGGCGGCATCCATCGCGGCGTGCGACAGACTACGCTCGACACTGCCCAGATATAAATTGATCGCCTGCATCGGCTGTTTGAGATCGTGGCTGAACGACGCCAGAAAGCGTGATCGATCCATCTCGGATTCACGCAGCGACGAGCGGCGCTCGGCAAGCTCCTGCAACATCGCATCGATACGACGTCGGCTGCGCTGCTCGCGTAGCTGACGGATCAGCATCCAGATCGCGGCCGCGCTGAGCAGCACGCCCAGCAACAGCACAGCCCAGGCGAGTGGCACGGCGGTCAGCAGCATGGTCAGTTCAGCCATCACGGCCCACTCGCACGCAGCTCGACTGCTGTGGCCGAATAAAATTTCGCATCAGCATGTTTCCCGCCAGATATGCGCTGTATTATACTTTAGTGTGAGTTGTAGGCGTAGCCAAAGGAGCAAGCAAGCCGATGCAAAAGCCACCGCAGTCGCCGCAAGGCGGGTCGACCGATGCGTGGGGAGGCACAGCGCCGGAGGACGCGCGCGGCCGCAACAGCGGCAACCCGTTCGGGCGCGCGTTTCATGGGCCGGCTTCCCCACCGCCGCGCAGTGGCACGCCGAGTAGCTCGCGTCTCGACGCGGGGGCCAGCATGGGAGAAGACCTGGGCTTGGGTCGGTTGCCGGCCGGCTTCGGTGATCTTGCGCGCCAGCTGAGCGAGACCAATCTGCTGGTCGATCGCGCCATTTCCTCAATCAGCGCAGAGCCTGGCCAAAGCAGCCCGGCCGAGACGCTGGCCGAGCTGGGCGACAGCCTCAGCCAGCTATTCACCCAATTAGACCAGGGCGTCGGCGACAGCGACGGCCCGTGGCAAGGCATCACTGAGGCGCTGCGTGATCTGGCCGAACGCATCGAACGACGCGAGCAGCTGCGTACCGAGCTGCAGCTGACCCAGCATGCGATCGACAAGGCCAAGGCGCGCGTGATCGATCAG
>JBJTXC010000376.1:0-16868 GCA_046082065.1 Burkholderiaceae bacterium | reverse complement strand
TGCAGATGGGCGGCGCGATAGCCGCCACCTTGCAGTTCGAGCGGGCCGGCAAAGCAGCCATCAACTTCATGATCGAGCCTGCACCGTCCGGTCAATCTTGTGGTGCCGCGCCAGCAGCAGCGCCTCATCACGGACATCATTCAGGCAAGCACTGAGTGGATGGCCTTTGCATCGCGGTGCCTGATCGCACTACGTAACCACTTCAGCTCATAATTTTCTGCCAGTTTTTGTGACATTAAAAAAATAGCAATTGATGAATTTTTTTAAACCTAAATTCGATTGTTTGAATGTTTTTGGGGGCGGCTCTGATGCGACGCCGCATAGGCGCCGAAATTAATTTGTCGCGGATGGTTTTCTTCATTGAAATTTCAAAGAATCTGCCCGAAGCCTGCCTGTGTGCGCTGCGACAAGTGGCTACATTGCGCACCCTCATGAGTAGTAACGCGCTACTACCACACACCCTCATTCGTGAAGAATAATCCGCATACCCGCAAAAGAAACAAGCATCGAAGAATGCCCAAAATAATTCACACCATGATCCGCGTGCTCGACCCTGAGGGCGCCATCCGTTTCTATAGCGACGGCTTTGGTTTCACCATCAGTCACCGACTCGATTTCGATGACTTCTCGCTCATTTATCTGCGTAACCCTGAAAACGATTTCGAGATCGAGCTGACCCATAACAAGGGCCGCACCGAGCCATACACGCATGGCGATGGCTATGGTCACTACGCGTTTGTGGTTGACGAGCTTGAGTCCATGCAGAGCAAGCTTGAAAAGTTGGGCTACAGCCCACTCCCGATCAAAGAGTTCAAGCGTGGCGATGAGTTACTCGCGCGCTTTTTCTTCGTCCAAGACCCCGACGGCTACAAGATAGAAGTACTGCAGCGGGGAGGGCACTATCGATAACAGCAACCCCGAAGTAATTGCGTCAAAAATTAAAGCCCCGCGCAGGGCTTGATACACAAGAAGACAAGGAGACAACCATGTACACACCCGCAGAACCAAAGCGCCGTAAGTTTTTCAAGATTGCGACTGCAGGCACGGTGGCTAGTGCCGCTGGCGGCCTGCCTATGATGTTTAAGCCGAATGCGGCAATGGCCGAAGAGTTGATTGGTAGCGATGCATTCAAAACCATCGTGAAAGTCGCGCGTGACATCTTTCCGCACGATCGCTTCGATGATGAGCTGTACGCCAACGCAGTTGGCGTCTATGCCGAGCAAGTGCAGGGTAATGTCGAATTACGTCAACTGCTGCTGGATGGTGTAGAGAAGGTTAATAACGAGGCTCAGGCGCGCTACGGCAAAGTCTATGTCGACGTCGCGGCTGAGGTCGATCGCGCCCGAATTTTGACGGATATGGCAAAAGCCAAAGACCCTTTCTTTGGCAAGCTGCGTGGCGACCTAGTCGTTAGCCTTTATAACCAACCTGCGGTTTGGACCATGCTTGGTTATCAAGGCCCGTCCGCGCAGTACGGTGGTTACATCAACCGCGGCTTTGCCGATCAAACCTGGATGGACAACCTTTGATCCATAACCACACAACAACGACTATCAGGCATTTAGGAGACAACCATGAGCAAAAAGTTCAGCCTCGACGATGAGGTGGTGGTGATTGTGGGTTCGGGTGCGGGCGGCGGCACGCTTGGCAACGAGTTAGCACAAAAAGGTATTGATGTCGTGATTCTTGAGGCCGGCGGCCGTCACGAGATCAACGACTTTTCAAACGATGAATGGCCGATGTTCAGCAAGATCTCTTGGCTGGATAAGCGCACCACCTCCGGCACATGGCGTGTATCGAACGATTTCCCTAATCTGCCCTCGTGGATCGTGAAGGCCGTGGGCGGCTCGACCACTCACTGGGCGGGGGCTTCGCTGCGCTTCCAAAAGCACGAGTTCAAGGTCCGCACTGTGTATGGCAATGTAGGCGGCGCCAACTTGCTCGACTGGCCGATCACGTTGGATGACATGAACCCGTATTACGCACGCGCCGAGTTCAAGATGGGCACAACAGGTACTAATGGCATTCCTCGTCTGCCCGGCAATAACAACTATAAGGTGCTGGCAGCGGGTGCAAAGAAGATGGGCTACAAAGACTTTCATACCGGGAATATGTCGATCAACTCGCAGCCGCGTGATGGCCGTGGTAATTGCCAGCAGATTGGCTTCTGCTTCCAGGGTTGCAAGTCGGGTGCGAAATGGTCAACGCTGTATACCGAGATTCCTAAAGGCGAGGCAACCGGGCGACTCGAGGTACGAACTGACGCGCAAGCGCTCAAGATCGAGCATGATGCCAAGGGCCGCGCCACCGGCGTGCTGTACGGTGATTCCCAGGGCAACCGCTACTTCCAAAAGGCGAAGGTAGTTTGCGTGGCAGGTAATTCGATCGAGTCGCCACGCCTTTTGCTGAACTCGGCATCCACAATGTTCCCTAACGGGTTGGCGAACTCATCGGGCCAGGTCGGGAAAAACTATATGCGCCACATGACTGGGTCGGTTTATGCGATCTTTGATAATCCGGTTCACATGTTTCGTGGCACGACCATGGCGGGCATTGTAAAAGACGAATCGCGTTTTGATCCAAAACGTGGTTTTGTTGGCGGGTATGAAATGGAAACACTGTCGCTCGGCCCAGCATTCTTGGCAGCATTCTTGAACCCGGGTGATTGGGGCCGTGATTTCTCGAACGCGATGGATGCGTATGACAACATGGCGGGTATGTGGCTGGTGGGGGAAGATATGCCACAAGAGTCTAACCGCGTCACACTGCACGCGACTGAAAAAGATCAGTTTGGGCTGCCGATCCCGAACGTGCACTTTAGTGATCACGGTAATGATGTCGCGATGCGTAACCACGGCTTCCAGCAAGGTAAGGCACTATACGAGTCGGTAGGCGCCAAGCGTGTGATTTTCACGCCGCCGTATCCCTCCACGCACAACCTCGGTACCAACCGTATGAGTGCCAAGGCGCGTGATGGCGTGGTGAATAAGCACGGTCAGACGCACGACATCAAGAACCTGTTCGTCTCCGATGGTTCGCAGTTTACCACTGGTGCAGCAGAGAATCCGACACTGACTATCGTCGCATTGGCGATTCGTCAGGCCGAGTTCATTGCCAAGGGTCTGCGTAGCCGCACGATCTGATCGTCGAGTCGCTAGGGTATTTCTCAGGTACCCTCGCACAGAGCTGCTCCCCGTCGGGAGCGGCTCTTGTTTCACCAATAACGCAATGCGAAAATTGCGCCCACTGATTCAATCAAGAGGCGAAGCCCGCACAAGCTAATTGCGGTCGACGTGGTTCTGCCTGACCTTTCAGCAGGAGACATTTGATGTGCGATATCTATACCAGTGCTGATCCGATTCATTATGAGCAGCGTACGCGCTCGGTGCGCATTCATGGCATGGTCACCAGCATACGGCTTGAAAATTTGTGTTGGGACATCTTGGCGCGTATCGCAGCTAAAGACAAAATGACGACCAACCAACTGATCTGCAAACTGCACGAGGAAATCGTCGAGCGTCAGGGCAAGGTCGAGAACCTGTCATCCTTCCTGCGGATTTAGTGTATGCGTTATCTGTCGCTGGTGGCTGAAAACCACGAGAAGAACTATTTGATGATGGATAGCTCGGCGCGTAAAGAAGGTCAAAAGCTGCAGCTGCAAAGTGTGGCCAGAGCCGCTGCGACCAACTGATTCAAGACTGTCTCAAGACTGATTCAGGGATTGTTGCTAAAGATTTTCAGCTGTCGCATCAGCGTGATGCGACGTTGCGCGATCTCGTTGGCGCTGTTGTAACACGCAAGTGCGGTATCACCCCCGGCTGTACGTAACTGTGTTGCAAAGCGACTCTCTGCTTGTGCAGGCAGGTCAGTTGCCAGGCGTTGCTCAAGTACGCGCCTGCCCTTGCGAAAATCTGCCCGATATTGATGCGGTAACTCTCGCTCGACATCATTCACGCATTGCATTAATACGGGCGGCTGCAGTTCCGGACAATAGCTGCGCTTCAAGTAATACATCTCGTGGCAGGCTTCGAGATAGCCGCCGGCGACTTTACCGATTTCATCTGCAGCCGTTGTGGCCGGACCGCAGTTGGCGAGGCAAACAATCAGCGTCGTGAGCATAGTGTGTTGGTAATTTCAGGCCGCACACACAACATGACTAGCGTTCATATCGGGTTTTGATTGACTTTGCCTCAATCGGATATTGCGCGATAAATCGACGGATTTCGCGCAAGGTCTCGGCAGGTCTTTCTTCCGGGATGAAGTGACCGCAGTCGAGTGCTTTGCCACGAACATCGCTCGCGACTTCACGCCAATCGTCCAGACAATTGAACAGACGATGGATCACGCCACGCTTACCCCACAGCGCAAGCAATGGCATCTTAAGTTTACGCCGACGGTCTTTACGGTCATGTTCAAGATCGATAGTGCCTGCCGCGCGGTAGTCTTCACAACTGGCGTGAATGGCTTTCGGGCCGCTGAACGCTTTGACGTATTCGCGTAACGCGGCTTTGGAAAATGCTGATAAATCCGGCTTGGCCGCGCCAATCATGCCGATGATATTGAATGGCACGATACCTTGCAGCATACGCTCAGGTATTGGCGGTGGTTGCAGCATCTGAAACCAGTGATAGTAAGCGGTAGCAAAGCGCATATCGGTGCTCTCGAACATTTTCAGTGTGGGCGATATATCCAGCACGGTCAGCGTTTGCACACACTGGCCATGATCTTTCGCGAGCCGATGCGCAACGCGCCCACCTCGATCATGACCGACCAAATGAAAGCGCGAATATCCCAGCTTTTGCATCACCTCGACCATATCCTGCGCCATTGCCCGCTTGGCGTAATTCGAGTGGTCCGGCAGACCCTTCGGTTTGGATGAGCCACCGTACCCGCGCAGGTCAGCACAGATCACGGTGTAATGCTTTGCCAACTTGGGTGCGATCTCGTGCCAGCACGCCATGGTCTGCGGATAACCATGCAGCAGCAGCACCGGTTCGCCGTGGCCGGCGTACGCGACCTTGATTTTCGCGCCACTGGTACGGATGATGTTCTCGTTAAAGCCGGCAAGTAGCCGCATGATGGTCTCCGCCTTTTAAGATGAAAATTATGTCGACTTGGCTGCAGCTATCGACGTTGACGCTGCCAGACTCGGCTGGCATGATCAGCCGATATCTGTGAATGATAGCTTGAAAAAATCCGGGTGCTGATGAATACGCTGGCGATCCGTATTCAATATAAAAAATATTCAACGAGGCCATCATGCAAGAACCTGCTGCCAATCATCGGCAAAGCAAATCTGCTGAATATGCTGATCAGCCCGCCGAGCAACCAGCGAATTCGCCCGCCCGGGTACTGTTTGCCAGCCTGATTGGTACCACCATCGAGTATTTTGATTTTTATATTTTTGGTACTGCAGCGGTATTGGTTTTTCCAACACTTTTTTTTCCTTCGTCTGATGGCACGCTCGCGACGCTGCAATCGCTCGCCACCTTTGGCTTGGCATTTGTGGCGCGACCCGTAGGTTCTGCGCTGTTTGGGCATTTTGGTGATCGTGTCGGTCGCAAAGCGACGTTGGTGGCGTCGCTTCTGACCATGGGCTTGTCAACCGTATTAATCGGCTTGCTGCCGTCATATGCATCGATCGGTATTGCCGCCCCCATCCTGCTGGCAGTACTGCGCTTTGGCCAAGGCCTGGGGCTGGGTGGGGAATGGGGTGGTGCGGTTTTGCTCTCCACGGAAAACGCACCGCCGGGTCGTCATGCTTGGTACGGCATGTTTCCTCAACTGGGTGGGCCGATTGGTTTCTTTTTGTCGGGCTCGGTGTTTTTAGCGCTGACCACGCAGCTACCCGAGGCAGATTTTCTGGATTGGGGTTGGCGTATACCGTTTGTCGCGAGTGCATTGCTGGTGCTAGTTGGTTTATATGTGCGATTGAACATTGCCGAGACGCCGCAGTTTCGCACTGTGTTGGCGCGTCATGAGCGGGTCCGGGTGCCTATACTGAATGTGGTCACACGGTATCCACGTGCACTGTTACTCGGCTGTTTGGGCGGCATGGGGCAGTTCGTACTGTTTTATTTAATGACGGTGTTTACCTTGAGTTGGGCGACCCGTTCGCTCGGTTATGCGCGTCAGGATTTTTTGGTGTTACAGCTGATTGCAACCCTATTCTTTGCGATCTGTATTCCGATCTCTGCGCGCTTTACTGATCAACGTGGACGCACCGCCGGCTTGATGGTTGGTACCGTTGGTATTGTTCTGCTCGGTTTGTTACTCGGGCCGATGCTGGAAGCCGGTAGTATCTCGACCGTGATTGCTTTGTCGATTGGTATGGCGCTGATGGGTGCGAGCTTCGGTCCGCTGGGTGCATTGATGTCGAGTTTGTTTCCTGTGGAGGTACGTTACACCGGCGCTTCTTTGGCGTTCAACTTGGCAGGTATTTTGGGTGCGTCCGGCGCACCGTATATCGCCACATGGTTGGCCACGAATTTTGGTTTGCCGTTCGTTGGCTATTATTTGTCGGGAATGGCGAGTATCAGTTTGCTTGCGTTGCTGATGGTACGTCGCATGCCATCACCTGATACCTTCAAATCATGATGGAAACGCTCGATGTTTAGTGAAGAAAAAACCAATCAAGCGGCAGCGGCGTTACTCGCTATGTGGCAGCAGCGCACCAGATGCGATGGTTTGCCGGATGTCTGTCGTCCGGCATCGCGTACCGAGGCTTATGCCGTGCAGCAGGCGATGGGAGAACAACAGTCGCACGCCTTGTTTGGCTGGAAAATTGCCGCAACCAGTATCGAGGGTCAGCGGCATATTGCCGTCAGTGGGCCGCTGGCGGGCCGTTTGTATGCTGATCGGATCCTACGCAATGGTGCGAGTGTCAGTATGCAAAATAATTTGATGCGAGTCGCTGAAATTGAGTTTGCATTTCGTTTCGCGCACGCGCTGCCGCCGCGTGATTCAAACTACTCGGTAGACGAGGTACTCGATGCAGTCGCCTGTGTGCACCCGTCGATCGAGGTGCCAGATTCACGCTATAACGACTTTGTTAGAGCAGGTGAGGCGCAACTCATTGCTGACAATGCCTGCGCTAATTTGTTTGTACTGGGGCCAGTGGCTGATGATTGGCAGGGCTTTGATTATGTCGATCAAACGGTGGCCGTTCGCTTGAATGGCGCAGTGATTGAATCCGGCTTCGGCAGAAATGTGTTGGGTGACCCGCGTGTTGCCCTGACTTGGTTGGTGAATGAGTTGTCGGCACTGGGTATCAGCTGCGAGCCGGGTCAGGTTGTTACAACCGGTACGTGCCGGGTACCGGTGCCGGTTAAGCCCGGTGATGAGTTACATGCAGACTTTGGTGTGCTTGGTCAGGTGTTTTGCCGCTTCTTTTGAGTGCGTAAACATCAGGGACTATCGCATCACGGTAAGCACTCATTCTCTGGATCCCGGCGAAGGCCGGGATGACCCCTACAAAGAGAGTGGCCTGAATGTTGTGATCTCAGCCTGCGTCGGGTGAGCTCTGCAAAGGAAGTGGCCTGAATGTCGTCATCCCGGCGAAGGCCGGGATCCAGGTGCGTTGCGACGACTAATTTGCGCGTGCAAAGCTGCGGGTCAGCCCGCGCCACATTTTTGCATGCATCGCCGCGCTGGCGAGCCAACCGTTGGCCGGTGCGTTAAGAAAAGCACGCGGTGAAGTTGCCGAAGCCTCACGCGCTTCAAGCTCGGCAATGCGGGCGTGGGCTTCGATCAGCGCCTCGTTGAGCAACAAGCAGCGCTGCACGGTGAGATAGGGTGCATCAGGTTGCTGCGAAAACGCAGCGGCGATTGCCTCGGCTGCTTGCGGATCTTTATCCACATAGCCGACGTGGGTCAGCTGCACCAAAAATTCGTCGAGTTGTTGTTTCTCTTGCGGGGTCATACCGGCTCCTTGGCCACTACACATAAGCGCATTTATAGGCGATTGGCGTCAGCAAAAAAACCAGCGAAACGATCAGTAACAATTCAGTACAGTTGCTAAATAAATAATGACGCGACCGAGGTATAGAGCGGTATGCCGACCAACAGGTTGATGGGGAAGGTGATCCCGATGGGCAGCGCCAGATACACCGCCGGGTTAGCCTCCGGAATGGCGTAGCGCAGCACCGCCGGCACCACGATGTACGACGCGCTTGCCGACAACACCATCAGCAGCGCTGTGTCACCCAGTGGCAGACCCAGCGCGTGGGCCAACACCAGCGCCAGCGCCGCATGCACAAAGGGCGAAATGGCAGCGTACAACACTAGCACGGGGGCCTTGCCCTTGATATCGGGCAGGCTCTTGGCAACCGCCAAGCCCATGTCTAGCAGGAAGAACGCCAGCATGCCTTTGAACAGGTCGGCCGAGAACGGCTTCATCACTGCTTTACCGGCGTCGCCACTGATATAGCCAATGGCCAACGACGCCAGCAGCAGCAAGTGGGTGCCGTTAGTCAGCGACTCATGCAGGATGGCTTTGATCGAGGTGCCGTGGCCCTCGTCGGTCACGACCAGCGAGCCTTGGGCTGTGACGCGCACGCCCTGTGCACCTGCTGTGTGCTGCCGTCGCAGAATATTGGCCAGAACCACGGCCACGATAATCGCGGGTGACTCCATCAGCACCATCGCCACGGCCATTTGCCCGCCTACCGCAATCTGCTGCGACTCGACGTACTGCATGGCAGTGACGAAGGTGACCGCGCTGACCGAGCCATACGCTGCCGCTACCGCAGCCGCATCAAACGGTGGCACGAAGCGACGCAGCAGGGTGTAGCCAATCACTGGCACGATGAAGGCCATCAGCACCGCTGCCAGCAAACTGGCCATGATGCCTGCGGTGAGCCCCGATTCAGACAAGGCAAAACCACCTTTCAGGCCAAGCGCCATCAGCAGATACAAGGACAGGAATTTCGCCATCTGCGGCGGCACCTCGAGATTGGAGCGCAACAAGCCGGCCAGCAGGCCGAAAGCGAAAAAGAGAATGGCGGGATCAAGCAGGTTTTGCACAGTGAGCTCCTGAAAATTGTGCGCAATGGTAATTTCGTCGCCTGATTGAGTAAAATCGATTTTTGAAATTTTTATATCAGTAAAAATCTATGAATCTCACGTTTCGGCAGCTGCTGCTGTTTCTTGCCCTGGCCGATACCGGCAGCGTCAGCGCGGCCGCGCGTGCGCTGCACGTCACCCAGCCAACCGCCTCGATGCAGTTGAAGGAGATCACGCAATCAATCGGCATGCCGGTCTACGAGGTGGTGGGCAAGCGGGTATTTCTGACCGAGGCAGGCCGCGAACTGGCCGAGACCGCGCGCGCCATCGCCGACGAATGGGAAGCGCTAAGGCAGAAATTTGACGCCATGCGCGGGCTCACGCGCGGACGGCTTCGGGTGGCCTTGGTGAACACTGCGCAGTACTTCATGCCACGGCTGTTGGGCGGGTTCTGTCAGCAGCACCCGGAGATCGATATCTCTTTGCAGGTGCTCAACCGCGATGGTGTGGTCGCGCGTTTGCGCGACAACCTCGACGACTTGTACATCATGTCGATGCCGCCACCAGACATTGAGTTGGAAGATGATGTATTCATGCCTAACCCGCTGCTGCTGGTTGCTTCAGCTACCCACCCTTTAGCCAAGAAACGCAAGCTGCCGATCGAGAAGTTATCAGCAGAGCGATTCATTTTGCGTGAATCCGGTTCTGGTACACGCATGGCAACCGAACAGCTATTCAGTGCACAAGGTTTTCGTCCTGGTCTGCGTATGGAATTGGGTAGCAATGAGGCGATCCGTCAGGCGGTGGCGGCGGGCTTGGGCGTGGCCGTGCTATCGCGCCACGCGCTTGATAGTGGGCACCAAAGTGATGAGGTGGTGCCACTCGACGTACAGGGTTTTCCGCTGCATTCGCAATGGCATGTGGTGTCACCCAAAGGCAAGCGGCTGTCGCCGATTGCCAGTGTGTTTCGCGATCACTTGCTGCGCGGGAGCCGCCGTCGTGCTTGATGTTCGCCACTTGCAGGCGCTGCGCGCCCGCAGCAAGCAGAGTCTGACTGCTAAACTCGCGCCCGGGCTGCTGACCACATGAGGCAGCCCTGCGGGAGAGGACAAAGCATGTTTGTGGGCGGTCTGCGTAGTGTGAAGGGATGGCGTGCGCTTGCGCTTGCGTTGCCGCTGTGTTGCGGCCCGGCGCAGGTTTCGGCGCAAGTGCCGACCCTGATCGAATTACCCGAGCCGCTGCGTCTGGATCAGGCCATCCGCTACGCGATCGAACACAACCCGACGCTGTCCGCAGCGCGTCGTGAGGTCACAGCGATTGATGGCCAGGTGTTGCAGGGTTCGCTGCGGCCAAACCCGGAGTTCATGTACCAAGCTGATGATGTCAGTCGTGTTGGTCGTACCTCGACTGCGGAAGTCGGTGTGCCATTTGAAACGGGTGGCAAACGCGAGGCGCGGGTGCGAGCGGCGGGTTTGGGGCGCGAAGTGGCCTTGGCCGATTTGGGTAGTGCCGAGCTCAGATTACGCAGCGCTGTCATCGCCGCATTTTTTGATGTGCTGGCAGCGCAGGAGTTGCGCGCCACATCAGAAGAAAGCGTGCGACTGGCGCAGCGCGCGACCGACATCGCTGCCAAGCGGGTCGCGGCCGGCAAGATATCGCCTGTAGAGGAAACCCGCGCACGCGTGGCCGAGGCAGCTGCACGGGTCGCGCTGAATCAGAGTGACAGCGAGCTGCGCAATAGTCGTCGTCGCCTGGCGAGCTTGTGGGGCAATACTGCACCCAACTTCAGTGAAGCCAGTGGCGATGTCGAGGCATTAGTCGAGCCGCCCAATGCAGAGGCCATTCTCGCGCGGCTGGCGAACGCGCCGCAGTTACGTCGTGCGCAACGCGAGCTGGAACGACGCAAGTCGCTGGTCACGTTGGAGCAGGCCCGCAGTGTGCCGGATTTCACCGTGAGCGTAGGTGTCAAACGCAGCCTCGATGTGCCGGGTGAGCAGGCGTTAGTGGCGCTGAAAGTGCCGCTACCGATTTTCAATCGCAATCAGGGTAATTTGCAGGAAGCACTCAGGCGCGAAGATAAAGCTGCTGAAGAATTACAAGCGACGCAAACTGCGTTGTCAGCGTCTGCGTTACAAGCACTTGAAAATGTCAGCGCGCGACGTCGCGACGCCGATTTGTTGCGAACAGAGGTGCTGCCCGGTGCACGCAGTACCTATGAGGCGGCCACCATCGGCTTTGAAAACGGCAAGTTCAGTTTTCTGGAAGTGCTCGATGCGCAGCGCACGCTGATTGCAGCGAAATCTCAGTATCTGATTGCATTGGCGAATTTTCATCGGGCGCAGGCCGAGCTGGAAAGCCTGATCGGTGAACTGACGTCTGATAACGAGCGATAAAAAGTAATAAGGAATCAACATGCCCATACCGCGTATCGGCAACTATCACGGTCGTTCATCGTTGGCAGCGATTGCTGCCGTATTGGTGGTGGGCATTGCGCTCGGCGCCATGATTTTATCGACCGATCGCAGCAAGCACGGTCAGCAAGATGATGACGCGGCCAAGGCCAAGCAGTCATCAGTACAAGCGTCCGCGGGCGTAACAACTCACCTTGCCAATGAAGTCACGATCGACGATGCGCAAATCAAAGCGGCCGGTATCTCTATCGAATCAGTCGCGCCCGCGCGAATTACTTCTTTGGTGCAGTTTCCGGGCGAAGTGCAGCTTAATGATGATCGGACTGTGCATGTGGTGCCGCGAGTTGCGGGGGTTGCTGAAGCCGTGTCGGTAGCGACCGGGCAAATGGTTCACAAAGGCCAATTACTGGTGGTGTTTTCCAGTCAGCAGATTTCTGATCAGCGTAGTGCATTACAAAGTGCCGAACGCCATCTCGAGCATGTGCAGATGGTGTATCAGCGTGAGAAGCGGTTATGGGAGCAACGTGTAAGCGCAGAGCAGGATTATCTCGAGGCACAACACGCGGTCGAAGAAGCAGAAATACGACGTGATAATGCAGTACAGAAGCTGCGCGCGCTTGGTGTCAGTTTAAGTGGCAAGGCACTTAATCGTTTCGAGTTATATGCACCCTATGATGGCGTGATCGTCGAGCGTAATTTATCGATTGGCGAGGCGGTCAAAGAAGACACGCCGATTTTTACCATCGCTGATCTCAGCACGGTTTGGGTCGAGGTCTATATTCCTGCCAAGGATTTACCGCTGGTTCGCGTCGGTGACAAAGTCAAAGTGCGTGCGACCGCGTTTGATGCCGAGACTATGGGGACGATTGCATTCATCGGCGCCTTGGTGGGAGAGCAGACCCGCATGGCCAAAGCGCGCATCGTGGTCGCGAATAGTAAAGGGCTGTGGCGCCCCGGCTTGTTTGTGAATGTTGAAGTGAAAGCGGCTGATGCGCTGGTACCGGTTGCAATTAAAAATGATGCGCTGCAATCACTAGGAACCCATCAGGTGATTTTTGTGCGAGACGGCAAACGTTTCGTGCCTCATCCGGTGACAACCGGACGCACCGATGGCAAGTACATCGAGATTACCAGCGAGCTTGCCACCGGCACCCGTTATGCTGGTGCCAATAGTTATGTCATCAAGTCCGAGCTAGCCAAGCAAGCGACTGAAGACGGCAACTAGCCCAAGCACACACATGTTCGAACGACTTATACAGTTTTCGATCACGCAGCGCGTGCTGATCATGTTCGCTTGCGTGATGCTGGTGGTGATTGGCAGCTACAGCTATCAGCGCTTGCCGATCGATGCGGTGCCCGACATCACTAATGTGCAAGTGCAGATCAATACCTATGCACCGGGTTATTCACCGCTCGAGACCGAGCAGCGTATTACCTTTCCGGTAGAAACCGTGATGGCGGGTTTGCCCGGTTTGCAGCAGACCCGATCATTGTCGCGCTACGGCTTATCGCAAGTCACGGTGATCTTCACCGAAGACACTGATTTGTTCTTCGCACGACAGTTGGTCAATGAGCGTATCGCCCAAGCACGTGAACGCTTGCCCGCTGGGCTGACGCCTGCGCTGGCGCCGATTGCTACGGGTCTGGGTGAGATTTATTTATGGACTGTAGAGGCAGATAAGGACGCGACCAAGCCAGACGGTACCCCTTATACCGGTACTGATTTACGTGAGATACAAGACTGGGTCATCAAGCCACAGTTGCGCACGGTACCGGGTGTCACCGACATTAATTCGATTGGTGGCTACGTCAAAGAATATCAAGTCGCACCGAGTCCTGAGCGCTTGGCCGCGGTGAGTGTGTCGATGGCAGAGCTGGTGGGTGCCATCGACAGCAATAACCAAAATGCCGGCGCGGGTTACATCGAAAAACGCGGTGAGCAGTACCTCGTGCGCGTGCCCGGGCAACTACGCACCGTCGATGATATTCGGGATGTGATTGTTAAAAATGAGTCTGGCGTGCCGGTGCGGGTGAGGGATGTCGCGGATGTTGGTATTGGTCGCGAGTTGCGCACCGGTGCAGTCACGCTGAATGGTGATGAAACTGTACTCGGTACGGTGTTCATGCTGATCGGGCAGAACAGTCGCAATGTGTCGCAAGCAGTTGATCGGCGTATGCAAGAGATCAACCGCAATCTGCCGAAAGGTGTGCGCGCGGTGACGGTGTATGACCGAACCAATTTAGTTGATAAAGCCATCGCGACCGTACAAGCAAATTTGCTCGAAGGTGCCGCATTGGTGATTGCAGTGCTGTTTGTATTTTTGGGTAATTTGCGCGCTGCCCTGATTACCGCGGCCATCATTCCGCTATCGATGCTGTTTACGCTCACGGGCATGGTGCAGCAAAAGGTCAGCGCTAACCTGATGAGTTTGGGGGCACTGGATTTCGGCATCATCGTCGATGGTGCGGTAGTGATTGTCGAGAACTGCATACGGCGTCTGGCGCATGCGCAGCAGCACGCCGGTCGAACGCTGAATCAACAAGAGCGGTTTCACGAAGTATTTGAGGCAGCGCGTGAATCACGTCGCCCTTTGCTGTTTGGTCAGTTCATCATCATCGTGGTGTATCTGCCGATTTTTTCGCTATCGGGGATTGAAGGAAAAATGTTCAACCCGATGGCATTCACGGTGGTGACCGCTTTACTCGCCGCGATGCTGCTGTCGGTAACTTTTGTGCCTGCAGCGGTTGCGATGTTTGTGACTGGCCGGGTCAGTGAAAAAGAAAATATCTTGATGCGATTGGCGCGACAGTATTACTTGCCGATGTATGAATGGGTGATGCAAACCAAGGCGCTGGTGCTAACCGTGGCGGCAGTGCTCGTGGTGCTGTGCGGTTTGCTGATGACGCGACTTGGGAGTGAATTTATTCCTAACCTGAACGAAGGTGATCTGGCGGTGCAGACGATTCGTGCGCCGGGGATCAGCCTGACCCAGGCGGTGGCGATGCAGGGGCAGATCGAGCGCACGCTGATCAAGCAATTTCCCGAGATTGACCGCATGTTCACGCGCATCGGTACGGCAGAGATCGCGACTGACCCCATGCCGCCCAGTTTGTCGGATGGCTACATCATGCTAAAGCCGATCGAACAATGGCCCGAGCCACGCAAAACACGTGACGAGTTAATCCAAGCGATCAGTGATACGGTGTGGAAAATACCAGGCAATAACTATGATTTTTCGCAGCCGATACAGTTGCGATTCAATGAATTGATTTCAGGTGTGCGTAGTGATATTGCAGTAAAGGTATTTGGTGACGATATGGACCAATTACATCGCTTGGGCGAAGAGATTGCAGCCCGTATCGAGCGCGTGCCGGGCGCGGCCGAGGTCAAGGTTGAGCAAACGACAGGCTTGCCCGTGCTGTCGGTGAATATCGATCGACAAAAAGCGGCGCGCTACGGTTTGAATGTGACTGATATTCAGGATGTTGTTGCGGCTGCAGTGGGTGGCAGTCGAAGCGGTACCTTGTTTGAAGGCGATCGTCGCTTTGATATCGTGGTGCGATTACCTGAATCTCTGCGCACCGATATTGAAGCGATTCGTCGTTTGCCGATTCATTTGCCCGGCGCCGGTAAGCAGGGTCGTGGTGGTTTCATTCAACTCGCTGAAGTCGCCGATTTGCATCTTGCACCTGGGCCGAATCAGGTCAGTCGCGAAAACGGCAAGCGACGCGTAGTGGTGATGGCGAATGTGCGCGGACGCGATGTAGGCTCGTTTGCTGCTGAGGCAGAGCAGCGTCTGGCTGATTTGCCGCTGCCCACCGGTTACTGGGTCAGTTGGGGCGGTACTTTTGAAAATCTGCAATCAGCTGCCAAGCGTCTGCAAGTGGTCGTACCTGCTGCGCTGCTGCTGGTGTTCCTGTTGCTGTATGCCGTATTCGGTAATTTGAAAGATGGTTTATTGGTGTTTACCGGTATTCCGTTTGCTTTAACTGGTGGCGTGTTGGCGCTTTGGCTGCGTGATATTCCTTTATCGATCTCGGCAGCAGTTGGGTTCATTGCGCTCTCGGGCGTGGCGGTGTTAAATGGCTTGGTATTGATTAGCTTTATTCGTAACCTGAGTGATCAAGGTTACGCGCTGGCAGACGCTATTCGCGAAGGCACGCTCACCCGTTTGCGCCCGGTGCTGATGACGGCGCTGGTAGCCTCACTGGGTTTTTTGCCGATGGCGATTGCTACCGGCACGGGTGCCGAGGTACAGCGGCCGCTGGCCACGGTCGTTATCGGGGGCATTCTTTCGTCGACGGTACTCACCCTGTTGGTGCTGCCACTGCTTTATGATCTGGTTCATCGCCAACGTCCAACTGCGCAGCGTCGCTAGCGTTTCGTTCGCCATAGATACGCGATGTTCGCTCTGTATGCGCCACTTGGGCGGTATGCGAGCACTGTAGGAGCGACCCAAGGAGACAGCGGAGTATCTGGTGAGACTTGCCTTGTTGTCCGACTTGCACGCCAACCTGCCCGCGTTGGATGCGTGCCTGGCCGATGCCCAAACCCGGGGTGCGACACATCACGCCATTCTGGGGGATATCGTGGGCTACGGTCCTCACCCGCAACAAGTGGTCGCGCGTTGCCATGAACTGCAAGCCGCCGGCGCAGTTGTTTTGCGTGGTAATCATGATCAACCCACCGCCATACCCATGGGTACGAGCTGGGGAGATCTGACCACGGCCTGGACTTACCATCAATTGACCGATCAGCAGCGCGCGTGGCTGGCGCAGCTACCGCTGACCGCGACGTTGGAGAGTATTTTTCTGGTGCATGCCACTGCCGAGGCGCCGGAGAAATGGCATTACGTTCTGGATGAGTTGATGGCGGAGCGCAGTCTGCGTGCACTGGGCCATGATCCGGCGATTCGCTATGTGTTCGGCGGTCATGTGCATCATCAGTCGCTGTATTACCAAGGCAATGGCCAACGCCTGATGCAGTTCACGCCGCGTGCCGGGGTGGCGATACCGGTCAGCCCGCACCGGCGGTGGATTGCGACGGTGGGTTCGGTTGGGCAGCCGCGCGATGGCGATACGCGCGCCAACTACGCATTGCTCGATGTGGTCGCCAAGACCCTGACCTTTCACCGCGTTCGCTATGACCACCGCGCGGTGGCACAAGCCATGCGCGCACTTGATCTGCCGGAGGTGCTGGCAGATCGCCTGGAGCGAGGACGATGAGTCGATTAGCGCAAGGCAGCGAACTCGACGGCTTTCGCATTCACGCGCTACTGCATGCAGGTGCGATGGCGCGCATCTACCAGATCAGCTACGCGGATGGGCGCGAATCAGTGTTTCCGATGGTGACGAAGGTGCCGTTGATGCGCGAGGGCGATGGTGCTGAAAACATCGTCAGCTTCGAGATCGAGCATCAGTTGCGCCAGGTAGTGCAGGGACCCCGTGTGCCAC